>DATKVG010000121.1:0-7798 GCA_035530195.1 Bathyarchaeia archaeon
TACAACGACGGGTATTTCGCCGCGTACGACGATGCCTTCGAGGAAGGCTTCATGGACGGCTATACGGATGCTAATTTCGCAGGGTATGAAGGGTTCCTGCTCAACGACGTGCACATCGAGTACGGGACGGGCGGTTACGACGACGGGTACAACGACGGCTACTCCGAGGGCAGGGTGTTCGGCGCGTCTGACTGGATCGACGACATCGGGCCGGATTGGGCAGGTGCGCTGGAAGACTACCGGGCGGGCCTGGATCTGTGCGTGGTCGGCGTATGCACGGGAGAGATACCGCTCTACGAGTACGGGACGAACCCGGCGTTGAAGTCGGGTGCGCGCCGTTTGGAACGGCCGGATGCGCCATCGATCCGGCGGCCCGCAGGCGACGCAACAGCCGTCACCAGCAAGCGCAGCCAGAACTAGGGCCACAATAAGAATAACCGGCAAGGGATTCGACAACCCGCGGAGATGACGGTGGCGGACCTGCGTGCCCGTTACGACCTCCCGGGGTTGGACGCCCTGTACGACCGGTATTTTGCGAGCGCGCCGGCGGAGATGCGGCCGAAAAGCGTTGCATTGCGCGGCCCGCTGCTGTTCGGCATTGCGGAATCGGAGCGGGCGAGGGTGTTTGTGGATGCACTGGAGGCGGGCGATTATGCGCGTGCGGGCCGGTTGATGACGGCCGGCCATGACGGCGACAGGCGCGTGTGGCGGGATCGGCGGCCGCCGGACGTGAGCGACGCGGCGCTCGAGCAGTTGAGCGCACAGGCGACGCTGCTCGAGACGATGCCGGGCGCGTACGGGGCCAGCAGCCCCGTGCTCGATGCGCTGGTGGACGCGGCGCTCGATGCGGGTGCCCTGGGCGCGTCATTGACGGGCGCGGGGATGGCCGGGACAGTACTGGCACTGTGCCGAAGCGAGGACGCGGGCCGAATCGCGGAGGCCGTGCGGGCTTTTATGACGGAGGACGCGTACATCGAGTTGGCGCGGCGGAACGCGCCACTCACGCCCGAGCAACTCGATTACGCCGTAGTCCAGAACCACGCCACCGCCGCCGCCTGCGAGCTGAGCCCGGAAAAGTAGAAAAGCGATACCGCGCGTGTGGTGGGGTCGAGCTCCTGCTCGACCGAAGTTCCGACGTCCGAACTTGACTTAATGAAACGCCGCCGCCACCGCCACACGGTCGCGCGGGAGCGCGATCCCACCGCATGGGGCCTGGGTGGTGGGTGTGTATGCTGGGGGAGGCCAAGAAAAAGCGCACCGGAAGCCGGGGCTCCCGGTGCGCCTGATGCTAATTAAAGGTTATTGACCCGTAATGAGGGCTACCATAGTTGAGACCGGCCACTCGCCCGGGTACTTGATGAACTCGACGTGCCCGTCAAGGAACAGGACGTTGGAGCCGCCGGGGATGTGGTTGAACTCGTTAACCTCGATGCTGATTTCGTCCCAGATTACGGCGATTTCGCTTTGAGCTTTTGCAGACGCGGCGGGGTTGTTGATATCCGTGATTAGGAATCGCTCGATGCCTTCCCTCAACCGATATATTGTCTGATCGCCGCATGGCCAATCTTTGTCGACCCATGCAGCTTGTGCAGAAATGTCGGCTTGATCCGTGTCGAGGGCGGTAATCGTAATAAGCAGCTCGACGTTCAGATAGTCCATCAGCGGAGGCTGAGGATTAATGTTCGTCGGATCCTGAAGCAATAACTCCGGAGTCAACAGGAAGGGCGTGTAATTGTATGAGCGTGAGTTCCACCGGCACGGGCAGACCTGCGTTTCGTCCCAGTCGCAGAAGAATCGCCTGTAGTCGTAATCCCAACTGGCGTCAGATGGGCACAGCATGATTTTAGCGTCGCTCAAATATTCGGGATACACGCAACTTCCCTGGAACATGAAATCAAAGCCCGTAACTTGCGTGCACGTGTGGTCGGGCGCATAGGAGGCGTAGCGGCTGGGTGGAAGTTTCCCGCCCTTGGACTCGTTGGAGTACATCTTGAACACCAGCCCTAATTGTTTGAGGTTGCTGGCGCAGCTTGCGCGTCGTGCGGCTTCGCGAGCGCGGGCAAGCGCCGGCAACAGGATGGCCGCAAGAATGCCGATAATGGCAATAACGACCAGCAGCTCGATAAGCGTGAAGCCATGTCTTGTCTTCATTTTCTCGCTCTCCCTTTGGTTAAATATGAAAACTTATCCTGTTTAAGACTGCGTTGTACCTTCCCCTGCTAACCCTCCTCTCCTTTTAGAAACCGTCTCCGCCTTCTATGTTATGCCCGTTTCGTTCAGGCGTCAAGTTGTAATGTTGGACTGGAACCCTAAATCTCTTCCAGTCCGGGGAGCCGGGGGGCGGAACGGGCTAAAGCAACTTTCAGATCTGCGCGATGAAATCGGCGAGCGCGCCGATGACTTCGTCCTGTTGTTGCGGGGAGATTTCCGGGAACATGGGCAGTGCGAGTACGTCTTTGCTGGCTTGGGCGGCGTTTGGGCAGGCGGTTTCGGGGTAGCCGAGGTAGTGGAAACATTCCTGCCGGTGGAGGGGTACGGGGTAGAAGATGGCGGTGGCGATGGCCCGCTTTTCGAGGAACTGTCGGGCCTTGTCTCGCTTGGGAATGCGGATGACGTACTGGTGGAAGACGTGGACGTTGCCGGGGAGCGTTTTGGGCGTGACAATCTCAGGGACGGCGGCGAGTTTTTCATTGTAATAGGCGGCGCGCTCGCGGCGTTCGGCGTTCCAGGTATCGAGGTGGCGCAGCTTGGCCAACAGAACGGCCGCCTGGATGGTGTCGAGCCGGCTGTTTGTGCCGACAACCTTATGGAAATAGGCCGTGTCGGCGCCGTGCGCGCGCAGAAGCCGGACGCGCCCCGCGATGTCGTCGTTTGACGTGACGATCATGCCGCCGTCCCCGGCCGCGCCGAGGTTTTTCGTCGGGTAGAAACTGATTCCCGCGGCGTCGCCGATCGAGCAAGCGGGCCGGCCTTTGTACCGCGCCCCGAGCGACTGGGCGGAATCCTCGATGACGGGGAGTCGGTGTTTGCGGGCGATTTGGAGGACGGGCTCCATGTCGGCGCACTGGCCGTAGAGGTGGACAGGCAAAATGGCGCGCGTTTTGGGCGTGACGGCGGTTTCGATGAGGCCGGGATCGAGGTTGTAGGTTGCGGGATCGATGTCGACGAATACGGGCGTCAGCCCGGCGTTGGCGATGGCGCCGGCGGTAGCGAAAAACGAGAAGGACGTGGTGATGATTTCGTCGCCCGGCTTGGCATCGAGCGCCTTGAGCGTCAGGAGGAGCGCGTCGGTTCCGGATGCGACGGCGATGGCGTGGAGCGCGCCGACGTATTGGGCCACGGCTTTCTCGAACGCCCCGAGTATGGGGCCGCCCACAAACGCCTGGGCTTCGAAGATGCCGGATACGGCCGCGTCAATCTCCGGTTTGATCCGCTGGTACTGCGCGCGCAGGTCGATCATCGGAACTCCCATCACAACCTCCGTTTGTGTATCGCCGGAGCCTATCAAACGCAAAGGATTAATAACAAATGAGTCTAAAGCTTGTTGGGACGCTCCCCGGCCGCGCTTCTTAGTGCGCGTTGTGGGGAGTGTCCCTCATTTGTGAGTGGACGGCGCCTGAAGCCAAAATCGGGACACTCCCCCCAACTGCCGGGGAGCGTTCCAACGGTCTACAGCACGAATAGGATAACCGCCAGGAAATGGCACACGCTTCCGGTGACGACGAAGACGTGCCAGATGGCGTGGTTGAACGGGATGCAGCGGCCCGCGTAGAAAATGACGCCGACCGTGTAGGCGAGCCCGCCCGCGACGAGCAGGGCGAGGCCCGACGGGGGTAACGCGCCGAGCATCGGCTTTATGGCCATGGCGCCCATCCACCCCATCCCGAGGTAGAGGATCACCGTGAGCACCTCGAACCGGCCCGTGAACGCCACCTTGACGGCCACGCCAAACGCCGCCAGCGCCCATACTATCCCGAACAGCGTCCAGCCCAGCCCGCCACGGAGAACCACCAGGACAAACGGCGTATACGTGCCGGCAATCAGCAGGAAGATCGAGGCGTGGTCGATCTGGCGCAGCACCCGTTTGGCCGCGCTGCACGGCAGGCCGTGGTAAAGGGTCGAGGAGACATAGAGGGCCACGAGCGTCGCGCCGTAGATGCTGAACGAGACGATGCGCCACGGGTCGCCTGTCAGCCCTGCAAACGTCACCAGCAGGGTGAGGCCCGCCACGCTCAGCGCCAACCCAATGGCATGGGTGACGAGGTTGGCGAGTTCTTCGAGAAACCCGTACCGGGGTGTGTCCATCGAGTTTCTATCCCTGTTTTATGTACTCAGTAATAAGGTTTTTCTTGCGGTAAACCATTCCCGTGAAGAGGGCGACGATATCGCCGGCGTCGTCGGTGATAGTGATGGCATAGGTGGCGATTTTCGGATTCCGGGTTTGTTCGGCGGCATCGGCAATCAGGGTGGCGCCGAGATCCACCCCCTTGACAAACGAGATGTCGGCGTTGATGGCGACGGCGACGGTTCCGTGGGCATTGGCGGCGACGGCGAATGCGAAATCCGCCAAGGCGAAGATAGAAGCCCCATGAACTTTGTGCATGCCGTTGAGATGCTTGTTGCTGATGACCATTCGACAACGGGCCGTACCCGGGGTGTATTCCAAGAGTTCGATATCGAGTGTCTTGGCCAGTTGGTCGTCGTCAAAATACTGCAACACCGGGTCCATGGGCTAGTTCCTCCTCAGTAGCGGGATTCCCGACAAATAACGATACATTCCCGGCGCGCCGTGTTCAAGCAGAGAGTAGGCCCGAAATTATTTCCGGCCTCCAGTCTCCGGCCTACAGCCTGTTGTTCCGGTGGTAAAATTGATTCTGATGGCGTTACATGCTATCATTTGAGGTCTATTTGCGTATGTTTGGCGGTGGTGGCGGGCAAATCACCAAACTTATTCGAGAGGAGGTTGAGACCGAGTGACGAAAGTTCGCGTAAAGCCGGATGAGCCTTTTGAGAAGGCGTTGCGCCGTTTTAAGAAGAAGTGCAACAAAGAAGGCATCATGCAGCGCTTGAAAGAGATCAAGCATTACGAGAAACCCAGCGAGAAGAGGCGCAGAAAGCTGGCTAAAGCCATCGCGCGCCAATCCACTTCCACTACGGAAACCTAACCAACTCTCGATATCGTGCCAATCAACGAGCAGGACTTTTGGTCCTGCTCTTTTTTTGGTGTAACACAGCCGCTTTGACGGAAGCGTAGGCGCGGGTTGGAAAACGGCGCCTACCGCGGATAAGATAGACGGTAGGGGTGGGATTGAGCATAAGGAGACCAACGGCATGAGCATGGTCATAGGCGTGGACGTCGGCACGAGCGGCACGAAAGCGCTTGCGATAGATTCCGCGGGAAAAGTGCTGGCGTCGGTGCTGGTGGAGTATCCGCTCGATAGTCCCAACCCCGGCTGGGCCGAACAGGACCCCGCCGATTGGCAACGTGCGTCGGTCGAGGCGCTGTCGCGGCTGGCGGGTGCGCTGGGGCCGAGGGTGCGCGACGTCAAGGGCCTCGGTTTGACTGGCCAGATGCATGGGTCGGTGTTTTTGGACGGGCAAAACCGGGTGCTGCGGCCGGCGATTCTGTGGTGCGACCAGCGGACCGCCCTGCAGTGCGACAAGATTACCGAGAAGGTGGGCGCGGATCGGCTGATCCAGATGGTGTGCAACCCCGCGCTGACCGGTTTCACCGCGCCCAAAATCCTGTGGCTGCGCGACAACGAGCCGCAGACGTACGAGAAGGTGCGAAAGGTCCTCCTGCCAAAAGACTACATCCGCTACGTGCTCACGGGCGAGTTTGCCACCGACGTGGCGGACGCATCGGGCACGCTGCTGTTCGACGTGAAAAACCGGACCTGGCACCGCGAACTGATGTCGATCCTCGAGATCGACCCGGATTTCATGCCGCCCGCGTTTGAAGGGCCGGACGTCACCGGCACGTTGTCGGCGGAATCCGCAGAGGCGACGGGCCTCCCCGCGGGCATCCCGGTGATCGCGGGCGGTGGCGACCAGGCGGCGGGCGGTGTGGGTTGCGGTATCGTTCGGCGTGGCGTGATTTCGTCGACGGTCGGCACCAGCGGCGTGGTATTTGCGTTTGCGGAGGAAGTGGCGCTCGACCCGCAGGGGCGCGTGCACACGTTTTGCCACTCGGTGCCCGGTAAATGGCACGTGATGGGCGTGATGCTCAGCGCGGGCGGGTCGTTGCGGTGGTACCGCGACACGTTCTGCGAGGCCGAAAAGAAGCTGGCGGCCGAATCGGGCCGGGACGCCTACGAATACATCACCGAATCCGCGCAGACGGCGCCGGCCGGGTGCGAAGGCCTGATTTTCCTGCCGTACCTCACGGGCGAGCGGACGCCGCATAAAGATCCGTACGCCCGCGGCGCGTTTATCGGCCTGACGCTGCGCCACACGAAGGCCCACCTGGCGAGGTCCGTGCTCGAGGGCGTGGCGTTCGGGATGCGCGACAGTTTCGAGATCATCCGCGAGATGGGCGTGGCGGTCGAGCAGGTGCGGGCGTCGGGCGGGGGTGCGCGTAGCCCGTTCTGGCGGCAGATCCAGGCCGACGTGAACAACGCCCCGCTCGTGCTCATCAACGTCGACGAAGGCCCGGCGTACGGGGCGGCCCTGCTGGCGACGGTCGCGACGGGCATGTTCGCGCGCGTCGAGGAAGCGTGCGACGCGACGATCCGCGTCGTCGACGCCTGCCCGCCGGACGGCGACCGCGCAGCCGAGTACGACAAATGGTTCCGGGAGTACCAGCAGGCCTACCGCGCACTCGCGCCGGGGTTCCGCCGTGCCGCCGAACTTGTTTGAAAACGCGCGCACACGCGTCGTTGTCGAGGCCTACGAAAAATACCGGCTCGACGTATACCTGGCGGACGAAATCGAGGATGCGAGCCGGTCGTTCATCAAGAAACTGATTAAGGAAGGCCGGGTGACCGTCAATGGGGGCGTGTGCACGCGGCCCGGCCACACCATGACGGCCGGCGACAAGGTCACCGTGGATATCCCGCCGCCGCCGTCGACCGACATCCTGCCCGAAAACATCCCCCTCGACATTTTGTATGAAGATGCCGAAGTCGTCGTGGTCAACAAACCGTCGGGGCTGGTGGTGCATCCCGCTCCGGGCAATTACGCCGGCACGCTCGTCAACGCCATCCTGTACCATTGCAGGGATTTCGCGCGGCCCGGCGGCGACCCGGCCCGGCCGGGGATCGTCCACCGGCTCGACAAAGATACCTCGGGCGTGCTGGTCGTGGCCAAGACGCCCGGCGCGTTCTTATCGCTCTCCGAACAGGCGCGGGCCCACTCGTTTGACAGGCGCTATCTCGCGTTGGTGCGTGGCGAGTTCAAGGAGAACAGGGGCCGGATCAACGCGTCGATCGGCCGGAGCCTGGCCGATCCGGCGCGGATGGCCGTGACGGGTATCCGCGGCCGGGAAGCCGCGACGCGGTTCGAGGTGCTCGAGCGGTTGGGTGTGGCTTCGCTATTGTCGGTGGAACTCGAGACGGGCCGGACCCATCAGATCCGCGTGCATCTGCGTTTTGCCGGGCATCCCGTTCTTGGCGACCCCGTCTATGGTGTGACCGACTACGCGTCGTGGAAACTGAGCGACCGCGCGAGGTCGGCGCTTCAAGGTCTCTACGGCCAGGCCCTGCATGCCGAGCGGCTGGGGTTTGTTCACCCGGCGACGGGCGAAACCGTGACGTTCACAGCCCCCGTGCCCGCCGATTTCCAGCAGGCGCTTGACACC
>DATKVG010000122.1:0-27648 GCA_035530195.1 Bathyarchaeia archaeon
AAAGCGGCAAGATGCCGCTTCTACCTCAAGCCGAATAACGGGAACTTCCACGTCTTTCCCTTTCATATGCCTCTGTTTTATATAGCCTCGGTTGGTGCTCTTTTTTGGGGCAAAAATACCCACGCGAAGGCGCTAACTAAAAATTCGAGATCTCAAATCTCACATCTCAAATCATTGAAATAGCCGGGGTTATAACAGACTCACCGCTTCCGCAAAAAAAAACTTACGACTTCCGCCTTTTTTGCACGCTCGAACACCCCGGACTTCCTGTTTTCCTACAGAAATAAGGGGACTCTGCCATCATTTCCCTCATGGGTTCGTATTCCGACTCGGTAGTCGTGGGAAATGAGGGCCGGGTCCCCCGTTTTCCTCCGGCCTCGTGCTATACTTGCACCACCGCCAAGGAGAGAGTAGAGATGGCTTACAAAGGGCATCTTAAAAATGGCATGATTGTGATCGACGAGCCCGTCAACCTCCCGGAGGGCACCGAGGTAAGGATCGAGGTCGCCGAAGCCGATGGCCCCACATTGGCGGAGCGGCTCGCGTCCGTGATCGGTACCGCCAAAGACCTGCCCCACGATGCCGCGGAGAATCTCGACCACTACCTCTATGGCGCCCCCAAGAAGTGATGCGCGTATTCGCTGACACAGGCTTCTACGTGGCCCTGGTTAACCCCAGAGACCGGCTGCACGCCGCGGCGCTCGAGATCAGCAACTCGTATCGTGGTTCTGTAGTGACTACGGAGTATGTCCTGGTCGAACTCGGCAACTACCTGGGCGGACTGGCGCGACAGAGCTTCATCGGGCTGGTCAAGAGTCTGCACGAGGATCCGAACACCGTGATTGTGCCGTCCTCGTCCGCCCTTTTTGAGAAGGGAATCCGCTTTTACACAGAAAGACCCGACAAGGCGTGGTCTTTAACGGACTGCATCTCCTTTGTGGGCATCGAGGAGCACGGCGTCCGCGACGCGCTCAGCTTCGACCGCCACTTCGAGCAGGCGGGTTTCCACGTACTGCCGGCGCCGTAACTTCCCTTGAGACCCAGTTACTCGGGACAACTCGCCTCCCTACCCTTTCCGTTCGGCCCGCCGCCCCAAGTCGCCCGTCTTTTCCGCCCGTCCACTTCGGCCCGTCGAGGCCGTGTTGGCTTGATTCGATGAGTTGTCTCGGCCATCGCTGTGTTGATAAACTGACACTCGCAACCTATGAAAGGGAAACTGATGAGCAGAGCCCGTATAACCTTGCCTAACGCGCGTGCGCGCGCCGATGCGGTCGCCGATTTCTGCCGCAGGCATCACATTCGCCGGCTGGCGGTTTTTGGTTCTGTGTTGCGCGCCGATTTCGGCCCGGACAGCGACGTGGACGTGCTGGTGGAATTCGAACCCGGGCATTGCGTCGGACTGATAACGTTTGCCGCCATGGAAAACGAGCTTTCGGACCTGATTGGCCGCAACGTGGACCTCAATACGCCGGCCGGGTTAAGCCCGTATTTCCGTGATCAGGCCCTCTCAGAGGCGGAGACCCAGTATGTCGCGGCATGACGACACGGTCTACATACGCCATATGCTTGACCACGCGCGAACAGCCGTCGAATTGGCCTCTGCGAGGAACCGTTCGTCCCCTCCGCCATCGTGCTATACTGAGAACGGACAATGCCAAAGAGGACCAGGAAGATGAACTTGCCCATCGAGATCGACACAGGGGTGATTGCGGGCTTCTGTCGCAGGCATCATCTCACCAAGCTGGCCCTGTTCGGCTCGGTGTTGACCGACCGCTTCGGGCCGGACAGCGACGTGGACGTGCTGTTTGAATACGATCCGGAGCACGTGCCGAGCCTGTTCGATGTCGCCGGAATGGAAGAGGAACTCACCGGGATCCTCGGGCGCAAGGCGGACATGCGAACACCCCGGGATCTCAGCCGCTACTTCCGCGACGAAGTCGTGCGAACCGCGCAAGTCCATTATGCTGCCTGACTCGGACCGAACCCGCATCCAACACATGATCGAGGCCGCATTGCAGGTAAAGTCCTTTCTACAGGGTCGGAAGCCGAGCGACCTCGAAACCGACGCGCAACTGCGTCTCGCGCTGCTGCGGGCGTTAGAGGTCCTCGGGGAAGCCGCGAGCCGCGTCAGCCCCGAGACGCGCGCGGCCAACCCGCAAATACCATGGCAGCGGCTGATAAGCACGCGTAATCGGCTCATCCACGCCTACTTCGACATCGACCTCGAAATCGTATGGACGACGGCCAGCCACTCCGTGCCCGAGCTCGTACCCACGCTCGAGGCCATCCTGGAACCTGAGAACCCGGAATAGACCGCCCCCGCTTCCATGACAGCCCCGGCAGCTTTCGACAGTCACAAGACCCGTCATGAATCACCAACTCCTTACGCGTCTTGGGAAGCTGAACCGTGGCCGCAGGTTTTCTGTTCGTACCAAAGAAGCGACCGAACGCCTTTGCCACAAAAGCCGCCCCCTGTGGGCCGTGTGGGCCATCTTGTCATATACCGGGTACACTGATATACTCATCACAGTAGGGTCCGAGTGCGTGTACGTCGCGCCTGACGAGCGTCGTTTGCACGTGACGGTTTACAGCCGTGCGCGATCTGGGGCGTTAGCCGCCTAATAGTTGACAGCCGGAGGGAATTCGAATGGCCAAGATTATCAAGATCGCTGTTATTGTCATTGTAGTGGTGCTTGCGTTACCTCTGGTGGCCATACTATTCCAGGGGGGAAAGGAATCGCTGACAGGCGAGGAACAGCAAGTGTGGGACCGGTTTCTCGCAAAGCATCTGTCTTCGGGGACAGAGACACCCAGTGAAGCGGATGCGGACGCGGTGGCAGCGATTGGCGACCGAATGGTCCCGTACATCGAGGAGCAGTTTGGTGCTGCCGCCCAGGTGCCCCGCACCTATGGGAAGAGCGAGTACTGGCTGGTAATCATCCTTGCGCGAATAGGGACACCACGGGCCATCGATGCGATTGTAAAAGTGCTCGAGCATGACTGGCGCGGCGCCGTCGGCACGAACAGGGAGACCGCGGCCAAAGCGCTGGTGTGGCTCGGCGCAGGCGACCGCATCTCCGCGCTTGAGGCGGCCATTGCAGACCATGAGCGCCTTGTGGCCGACAGCAAGGACCCACAACGCTACGGCGCGGAAGTGGCTGACCTCAAGAAATACCTCGAGCTCCTTAAGAAGGGCGAGGGCAAACGTGACAAGAGCAAGTTTCCGTTTGGTCCTGCGTTGATAATGCACGAGATCGGATTGCCGACCGTTATGGGCGGCGATGTATAAAACCTCCAGGACGAACGATGATGTGACGTCATGGACCCGTTGGCCCGAGCGCGTTCACCTGACACGTTTCGCGGCAGGTGAACGCGCGTACGCCGCGGAATACCGCGCGCCTCTGCCGTAACGTTCTAGTTGTAAGTACTTAGATATCAATAAGTTATGAAAAATGGGGACGGAGCCCTTTTTCCTGTCAACACCAACAGGTTTCTTCAAATCTCACGCTGCCGGGAAAAAGGGCTCCGTCCCCATTTTTCCCTTGACAACTGATTAAATTTTCAGGTATAGTGGCCGGTGCGAGTTGAGGGAGGGCTGCGAGATGAAGATGATGGATTTGGAGAAGTTCGATGTGCCGGGGGAAATTATCGACCTTTGGCGGGCCGGCGAGAGCGACACGCTACTGCCGCTGCAGGAATCGGCGGTGCGCCGTTTTGGCCTATTCGGCGAGTTGAACCTTTTAATCCAGGCGCCGACGAGTTCTGGGAAGACGTTTATCGGGGAGATGGCGGCGATCCAGACGGCGTTGCGGCGGAAACGGGTGGTTTTCCTGGTGCCGCTGAAAGCGTTGGCCGAGGAAAAATACCTGGATTTCCTCGAGAAATATTCGCCGTACGGGCTGAAAGTGATCGTGTCGACGCGGGACCGGCGGGAGTTCGACCGCGACCTCGAGCACGGCAGTTTCTCGATCGCCGTGGCCGTCTACGAGAAGCTGTCGCAACTGCTGGTTCGGCGTCCGGAATGGCTCGAGGAAGTGGCGCTGGTGATCTCGGACGAACTCGAAATTTTGTCCGACCCGGACCGTGGCCCGGCCGTCGAGGTGTTGCTGACGCGCATCCTGCAATCCACGCCGCGTCCTGGAGGGACGCGCCTGATCGGCTTGTCGGCGGTGATCGGGAACGCGCCGCGGCTGGCCGAATGGATGGGTGCGACGCTGGTTTCTTGCGAGCGGCGGCCGGTCGAACTGCGGTACGGGGTGCTGCACGATGGCATCTTCAAATACCGGACGTACAACGAGATCAGCGAGGACGAGGAGACGCTCGTCAACGCCCACTCGGAATCGACCTGGGAGACGCTCACCGAGAACGTGCGGGCGTTCGCCGAGGGCGGAGAGACCTGCCTGATTTTCGTAAAGGCGCGGCACGAGGCGCGGCGCGGCGCGGAACTGCTGTCGCGCCGAATCAATGCGCCCGCCGCCGAAGGCACGGTCCGTGCGTTGGGCGGCCTCGAGGCGACGCGGTCGCGCGATTGCCTGCTCGATACGCTGAACGCCGGCATCGCGTTCCACAACGCCGACCTGTCACCCCAAGAGCGGCGGGTGGTCGAGCAGGGGTTTCGGAACGGCGAGATCCGGGTGCTGGTGTCGACGTCGACGCTGGCGATGGGGATGAACCTGCCGGCGCGCAACGTGTTTATCGCGGCGGAGAAATGGCGGTACGACAATCGGATCGGGATGCCGTGGAAAACGCCCATTTTGCGGTCCGAATACGAAAACATGGGCGGGCGTGCGGGCCGGTTCGGTGTGGGGCACGAGTTTGGGCGGTCGATCCTTGTGGCGGCGACGCCGTTCGATTGCGAGACGCTGCGGCGGCGGTACGTCGAGGGCCATTGCGAACCCGTCGAACCGCATCTGGCGGCGGGCACGGCGCTCGAGAACCACGTGCTGGGGCTGGTGGCGTCGCGGTGCTGCACGACCGACGAGGAACTGCTCGAGTTTCTCGAGAACACGCTGAGCGGCAGGTGGGTGTGGCAGGAATCGCTGACGCTCGACGAGAGCCGGTTCCGGATACGGGCCGCGGCGAACCGGGCCGTCGACGCCGGCGTGATCGTGCGCCACCCCGACGGCCGGCTCGAACCGACGCCGCTGGGGCTGGCGACCGCGTCGAAAGGCGTGACAATCCCCACGGCACGCGAGCTCGAACACTGGCTGGCCGAATCCGAGACGCGAATCTGGAACGACCTCGACCTGATTTTTGCGGCCGCGTCGACGCCGGACGGGCGGATGGTGCAGATCGGCCTGACCGCGCAGGAGTACGAGCATGCGGGGTACGTGGCCAAACTCAAACAAGCCACGGCCGGCGAGGATATCGGGGCGGACACGCCGCTCAACCGGATCCGCAACTGCAATTTGGCGCCGTTTTTCGAGGAGGTGCGCGGGATCAAAATCGCCCTGTTTTTGAATGAGTGGATCGACCACGTGCCCGTCTGCGAAATCGAAGAGACGTACCAGACCACGTCCGGGCAGATGACCGCGGCCGCCGAACAGGTAAGTTGGCTGATCGACGCGGCGAGCGCGTTGGCCGCGGCGGGCGGCGCCAACGAGGCGTTTGTCGAGCGTATGCGCCAACTGGGGGAACGGGTGCACAGGGGCGTGCGGGCCGAGGCGCTCGGGGTGGCCCGGCTCGACCTGCCCGGCGTGACAAGGGCCGCACTCGCCGCGTTGGTCACGCGCGGGTTGCACACGCCCGAGGCCATCGCCCAGGCGTCGGAAGAAGACCTGGCAGCGGCACTGAGGCCGCATTTGGCGCAGACACGTGCAGGCGATGACGCCGCGGTGGGGACACCGGCACCACAACAGGCTGATCGCGCAGACAGCGACTTGGTGGAGTCGGTGGGGTCGCACTCCTGCGCGACCGCTGAGCCGGGATGCGCCGCCCCGGGTACCACTCCGGTGGGGTCGCGCTCCTGCGCGACCGCTGAGCCAGTAACCATGACCCCAGGCACCACTCCGGTGGGGTCGCGCTCCTGCGCGACCGCTGAGCCGGAATGCGCCGCCGCCACCACCGCCGCCCGGTCGCGCGGGAGCGCGACCCCACCGCTCGTAACCCCACCGCACGCGGCCCCACCGCACGCGACCCCACCGCGTGCGGCCCCACCGCTCGCGGCCCCACTGCACGCCGAACTGCTGGCGCGGCGGCTGGCGGAATGGGCTGCGGCATGTTTGAACGGCGAGCCGCAGGCGCAGCCCGTGCAGGTGGCGCCGGTCCTGGTGGTAGACGACCGGCGGCCGGGCGAAGTTCTGATCGACGGCGTCACGGTGCGGTTGCAGGAAAAACAGTACCGGCTGATCCGGGTGTTGTCGGCGCTGCCGGGCCAGTGCATCCCCTACGAGACCATCTACAAACTGGTGTGGGGCAATAGTATCGTTGAGGCGAACCAGATGCACTTCCAGAAACGCAAGCTGCTCGATTCGATCCGGGGGTTGTTGCCGCACCGGCGAGAACTGATCACGACCGTCCCCAAACGCGGATTCGTCCTCAACCTCGCCCCGAGCGAAGTCGCCCTCCGATCCGCCGCCGCGGGAACCATCGCGGCGTAACACAATAGTGGGCCGATTTCGGCGAAATCCGATTACTGATACCAGGCGCGATGACACGATTCAAGGCGGCCCACTCCATACGTGGCTAAAAGAATGCGGCGGCTGCTGCAAACGTTTTGCAGGCCGGAAACTCCGACGGGTACTTGTTAAAACTCACGTGGCCGTCCATGTACAACGTGTTTGCGCCGCCGGGGACGTGGTTGAACTGCGCGCGGCCGGACGAGCCCGCCGCGACGATGTCCCACATCACGGGCAATTCGCTCTGCGCCAACGCGCCCGCGCCGGGGTTGTTGATGTCGGTGATCATGAAGCGCTCGATGCCTTCCCGGAGCCGGTATAGGGTAGAACCCGCGCCGTTGCCCGCGGGCGCGCCGGCGGGCGTCGCGTAGCCGGAAATCATCATATGGATCATCTCGTTGTCGATATCCCGGTCCAGGATGTAGTCATTGCCGGGATCCTGATCGCCGAGCGGGCCTTGCAGCGCGGGGACGCCCTCGCGGTACGAAAGGCACGCCATCAGATAAGCGAACTGCGCCGTCACGGAAGATCCCGGCGGCATCCCGAACAGGCTGGCGTCGATAGTCGGATCGTCGTCAGAGACTTTGTCGAGGGCGTAGCCGAGGTAGATGTAGCTCGAGTCGGGCCTCGATGGCAAGCCAGCGTAGGGGCACGAGCCGTTTTCCTCCGCCTCGATCACGCCCAGGCCCTCCTCGCCCTCCGGGTCCGAGGGACAAATCAGCACCTTTGGGTCGGACAGATATTCGGGGAAGACGGCCTGAACCTGCGGCGACAGATGGGCGTAGGTGTCGGCGTTGAGGCAGCCGTCTGGCGTGTCTGCGCCCCAGGGCTGGTCGCCGTGGACGCGCGGAAACGAACCGCCGCGCGACTCGCCCGAGTACATCTTGAGCACCAGCCCCATCTGTTTGAGGTTGTTGGCGCAACTCGAGCGGCGTGCGGCTTCACGCGCCCGCGCCAGCGCCGGCAACAGGATGGCGGCCAGGATGCCGATGATGGCAATTACCACGAGCAATTCAATGAGCGTAAATCCGCGGATGCGACGGGGCATCACACTAAAACTCCTGCTTCTACAAGTGAACACGCGAGGATAGTCAGTAGAATCATAGCACCGAGCCTGTCTAGCGTGTCTTCCTCTTCGACTTGTAAAAGAGAAAGAGCATAAATGCAAAAAGACACAATATGGCCACACCTAGCCAAACAACCTCATCGTAGAGGAAGGTACCGCCGCCAGGCTGCGAAGAGGCGGTGGTTTTCTGTGGTTCAACTTGCTGGGGCTCTGTCGCCGGGGCAACCGCCCGCTTCTGCGCGACATCATAAGCGATCAGGGCTTCGCCGTGGCGGATGTACAACCGGCCGTTGGCGATCACGGGATGCGCCCAATGGTTGTCGGCGCCTTCGGTCACTTTGAACATACCGGTCCGCTCGAAACCGGTTGGCACGGCTTTGACCAGGCTGACGACGCCGGCCTTCGGCCCTTCATAGACGTACAGCATGCCGTCGGCGTAAACGACCGCGCCCGTTTTGATTTCTTTTGTGGTCCACATCACTTTACCGGTAGCCATTTCGAGGCAAATGAGGCTGGCGTTATTGTGGCCGCACCCGTAGAGGTAGCCGTCGACGAGCACCACGCCGTGGTGTTGCGAGTCGAGGGTTTTGTCGGCCCATTTGAGCGACACCGACGAGCCGTCTTGGGAGAGTTCGAGCGCGCCCCCGCCCGAGCCGTACCCGCCGGTGAAATAGACCAGCCCGTTGTTGTAGATGGGCGTGACGGCGTGGATGTCGTACTTGGTCTCATGGGGGTGCGTCCAGAGCAGTTTGCCGGTATCGGCATCAATGCCCACGACGAATTTCGAGGTCTCGGTCAAAAGGAGCCTGCGGCCGTTATGGTTGACGATGGCGGGCGAACAGTAGGATGTGACGTCGTTGAGGCCGCCGGTTGTCCAGATGGTTTCGCCGTTCATTTTGTTGAGTGCGGCAACGAGTGCGGGGCCGCCGGGCGTGCAGATCAGCCGGTCGCCGTCGACCAGGAGCGATTCCGCCAGATGCCACTCAGTGTTTTGGCCGCCGAACCGTTCGAGGATGTTGGCTTCCCACAGTTTTTCCCCTGCGACGACATCGAGGCAATACACCACGCCGGGCCCCGAGGTCAGATAGGCGCGCTCGCCGTCGATCGTGGGCGTTGACCGGGGCCCGGGCGCCTGGACGACGTCGGTGTCTTTGCCATATGGCAGCGTCTTCTCGATTTTGCCGTCCATGTTGAGCACAAACAGGCTGCCGCTCAGGTCGTCGGCCATCCCGGTCGTGTAAATCTTCCCGCCCACGACCGAAACCGTCGAATAGCCTTTCCCGAGCCCGTGCGCGACCCATACCACGGGCGGCCCAGCTTCGGGCCACGATTTCAGCAGCCCGGTGTCGTTGTATTTGCCGTCGCGGTTTGGTCCGCGAAACTGTGGGGAGTCTGCGGCGGAAGCCGCCGGCGCAAACGCCCACGGCGCCAGAATCAAAGCCAGCAGAATCCAAACGCTCAGAGATTTCATGAGAACATCCTCTATTTGCAGCCACCAACGATTATGGCCGAACAAGACGAAGGAAGCAATCCGGCGCCTACGGTCGTGCCGGCGCGATCCCCCGCGGTCGGCTTCTCAGCAAGAGAAAAGATGTCAATATGATCCCCATCAGCGTAATCAGGCTGACGGCGATTCCCGCATAGACGCGGGCGGGCCGGAAAGTGAAGGTAACGCGGTGGGAGCCGGGTGGGACGAGTACGCCTTTGAACGCGCCGTCGACTTTGTAGATTTTGGCGGGCGAGCCGTCGACATAGGCGCGCCACCCCGGGTAGAACGCGTCGACACAGACGAGCATGCGGCGATCCGGCAGGTCCCGGAGATCGACGTCGACGGTGTTGGCGGACCTGGCGGCGACGGAGATGAGATCATCCTCGTCGTTGAGGTCGGATTCGATGCGGATGTCCTGGCATGAGAACTGGCCGTTCTGGTTTTTGAAATCGGGCGCCAAGGCGATCTGGAGGTTCTGGAAATCGGGGATGGGGACCTCGTACAACCGTTGCAGGTTGTCGCCCATCAGCACAATGGTTTTCCCGAGTTCGTCTTTATTCTGCTTGAGGTCGCGGAATAACATTCTCACTTCCATTTTGCAGTTGCCGGCCGCCTTGACGAACAGCGAACTGTGTTTGGGCGGTATGGTGACGGGTTTCAACATATAGACTTTTGTGGGTCCGGTGAAGCTTTCGGACTTCAACACGTGGGGTGGGCTGCCGGGGGGAGTCACCCACAACGTGGAGGTCTTTCTGGACACGCCGATGCGGGGAACGTCAGCGGGTTCGACCTTTGGCAGGGGCAGCTCGCCCTGGTTTTCCACGAAGACCGTCGTGGTGATGGGAAATCCGCCGGCGGGCAGCGGACCATCGACGTACCGGCGTGCCAGCCAGAACTGCCGCTTGAGAAACAGGTTGCCGCGCATGTTGTCGCCGACCACTTCGAAATTGAATACAATTCGTCGCAAAAAGTTTTTCATTTTGCGCATGCACAGGATGTCGCGGACTTCTCGGATCTGGAGCGGGTCATACCCGTTGATAGCGGGCTTGAGGTCATACAGGGGTACGTTGGCTTGGACGTAGGTCCCGCGGCGGTTGTCGGCCCAGAACGTTTTTGGCTGGTTCAGCGCATCCATCGAACCGATGTAAGTCTGGCCGACGGTGACGATGGACGGGATGAGGTGAACGTTCCAGGCGACAGTCTCGGCGAACACGAGCCCGGCGAGGGCGAGCGACCACACGGCCGGTTTGGGCAGCCAGCCGCCGGCCAGGATGACGGCACAGGCGATGGCGGGCAGTATGATGACAAGCGGGCCGACAGGCAGCATTGGCTCGGGGCGCGTCGCAAGAGCCAACGTGAGGATAACAGCGAGGCCAAGCACGAGAACCACAGCGGACCGCGCCATTCTCCACGGCATGGATGGCTGAGCGGCGAGCAAAGCATCGGCGCCCGCTGCGGCGAGCAGCCCGAGCGGCAAGCAGGCGAGCGTCATGACGCGGCCGGGATTGCTTGCCGTAAACGGCGTCAGAAAGCCGACCACCCGTCCGAACAGGAACTGTCGTGAAAGGCTGGAATCCAGCAGTATGAGAAACAAGACGCCGAACAGGACCGTGTCGCGCCGGGGCCGGCAGATGATTGCCGCGAACGCGAGTATCAGGACGATCGCGCCGGATGCCCGCGCCCCTTCGTAATGGCCGTGGCCCTGGTAGATGGCGAGCATCTTGAACAGCGTCCACGGGTCACTGTGCATTTTCACGAGGTCTTCGTTGGGCGCGGTATCTTTTTCTCCGCGTTCGGTCATCCCGGAGAACTGTGTCGCAGGCAGCAGCAGCGGGGCGGCGATCAGAACGCCTATGGCAAACAGAAGCATCAGGACGAGCGAATCACGCACCAGGATTTTTTCGAGCCGCTTCATTTTTCGCGGTACGGCGGGGGTTTCTTTTTCGGCGCCAGCGGCCGGATACAGGATGCGGAACAGTATTGCGTAGACCGCGCCGCTAATGCCGATGAGGACCATCAAGCTCGGGGTGCCGCCGAGAATGGCCATGCCCCATGCGAGGCCGGCGCCGAGCGCGAACCATGTCTTCTGCCGGAGTTGGCGGGCCGTGAGGGCCTCGTGCAGCAGAAGGAGCATCAGCGGAAACCAGGCGACCGTGTTGTTAAATACCCAGTGGCCGACGGACCGCGTGACAAGGGCTGCACTGAACGTAAACGCGAACGCCGCAATGAGCGAGCCGCCGAAACTGAACCCGTGGCGCCGCGCCAGGAAAAACGTCGAGAGCCCGCCGAGCAGGAGGTGGAAAAAGATCATCCATGCGATGCCGACATGTGTTTTCATGGGGGTTGGGTTGAACGCCAGGAGGCTTCGGACGAGGTTGGGCGGGTAAAAGACCCAGCTTTGGGGGTTGGCCGCATGCGGTTGTCCGCACAGGTAGAGGGGATTCCACAGGGGGAATTCGCCGTGGTGGATGCGGTTGTCGAGGAAATGAGACACCGGCCCGTAATACGCCCAGCAGTCGCTGGCGCCGAGGAACCGCGGGTCGGCGGGATCTTCGATCACCCACCAGAACGTGATCAGGGTGCACACCACCAGTATGAGAACGGGCAAGCCAAGAACCACAAGCCGTCTGACAACCGACGACGGCGGCCGGGGTTCAGCGGGTGCCGGATGGGGTGCTTCCTGGGGTGCGGGAGACCGCGGGATGTCCGGTCGCCGCCGTTTCTTGCCTGCGCGTTTCATAGAGACCTGCGATGATGCTTACGAACCATGAGGAAAGACAGGAAGAATATACGTTGGCGGGGCGGCTGATTTCCAACCGGTGGAGAATAATTGTCGAACCCGGCGGGGTTCATCGTGTGGCGGTACCGGTATGGGCCGTTCCATGTAGGTTTCGACATGGTAAAGCGGCGGGGGCGCCGGTTCCGGGGGCATTGCACTCTAAGGGTCGTGCTACCTCCGCCGCTAGCGCCCGGTCGCGCGGGAGCGCGACCCCACCGCGTTGTCGCCCGGTCGCGCGGGAGCGCGACCCCACCGCACGGCAACCCTTGTGGCATTTGACGCGAAGTATGTGAGTGGCCGGTGGCGCGGGAGCGCGACCCCACCGCAGCCCACGACCGCATGGCGTTGCACCCAAAGGGTTGTACGACAGGTATTGGATGCGGCTGTGGGGCGGTGGGCATAACTGAGGGAGGAGCTTTGTTTAAGCGGGTTACCGCCGAAGCGCCGAGTAATGGTAGACTTGCGTCAAGTGTGGTAAGTGGTTCAACAGGCGAGGTGGAAGTGATGAGGTTCAGAATTTACACATTGGTTGGGATTTGTTTAGTGGCAGGAGTTGCGATGGCGGGGGACTGGCCGCAGTTTCAGGGGCCAACCCGGGATGGCGTATCGGCGGAAACGGGTTTGGCGCGGTCATGGGGCGAGGCGGGCCCGCCAGTACTTTGGACGTTCGGGCTTGGGGAAGGGTTTGCTTCGGCGGCAGTTCGTGATGGCGAGGTGTACATTTTGGATCGTGTGCAGAACCAGCAGGACGTGCTGCGTTGCATTAACCTGAGTGATGGCAAGGAGTTATGGAATTTTGCGTACGATGCGCCGGGGAAAATCAGCCACAATGGGTCGAGAACCGCGCCGACCGTGGATGAGAAGTACGTGTTTTCGGTGGGGATGCTTGGCGATTTTTATTGTATCGACCGGAAAACGCATCAGCCGGTCTGGAACAAGAACTTGGTGCGTGACTTTGGTGGGGAGAAGCCGGGTTGGGGCGTAGTGCAGTCGCCGTCGGTGTATGGGGAACTTGTGGTTGTTGCGCCACAGGCTCCTGGTGCGTATGTGGTTGCGTTTAAAAAGGATACGGGCGAGATAGTTTGGAAATCGGTGTCGCTTGGTTTGTTGGGATACAGTACGCCTGTGGTTACGAAACTGGCGGGCGTGGATCAGGTGGTGATGGTGGGCGCCTGCGACAAGGGCGGGAAAACCCCGGGTCAAGTGGCGGGCTTGTCGGTCGAGGACGGTTCGATGCTTTGGGCGTACCACGGTTTCCAGTGCTACATCCCGATTCCGTACGCGGCGCCGCTGCCGGGCGACCGGCTGTTCGTGACGGGGGGATATAACGCGGGATCGGCGCTGATCAAGGTGAGTCATGACGGAGGCAAGTGGGCGGTCTCGGAAGTTTTCAAGACGGACCAGTGTGGCAGCCAGATTCACCAGCCGTTGTTTTACCAAGACCACCTGTACGTGAACAGCAACTCGAACGAGCGCGAGGACGGGATGATGTGCCTGACATTGGAAGGGCAGATCAAGTGGAAAACGGGCGGGTCGCTTGGCGCCACGACGTTCGATCGGGGCGGGTTGATGCTGGCGGACGGGATGATCATTGCGCTCGATGGGAAAAAGGGCGTGCTGTACTTGGTCGAACCGTCGCCGGACGGGTTCAAACCGCTTGCGGATGCGAAGATTTTTTCGGGCAAGGAGATCTGGGCGCCGCTGGTGCTTTCGGACGGGAAACTGCTTGTGCGGAACCAGCAGGAGATGAAATGCCTGAATTTGAAAGGTTCTTGAAGGACGGATCGGACGGATCCGACAGATCGGACTGATCGGACGAAAAGAGGGACACCCCCCAACAAAGGCGCGCTAACAAGCGCGGCGCTAACAAGCGCGGCGGGGGGCGTCCCGACGGCTTATGAGTATAGCGCGTAATTTGATAGCGGTCGGCGCGGCGGGGTTGGTGTCGTTGTTGGTGGCGGGCGCGGCTCTTGCGTGGTGGCTGGCGCATGCGCCGGTTGCGGGTGTTGAGTTGCGCGTGCCGGGGCGGGACGGGCGGCCGGCTGGATCGCAATTGGCGGCGCGGGAAGTAGACCTGGCGGGGACATTCGTGAAGTTTGATACCGCCGCGGCGGATCTGCCCGGGGAGTGGGTGCGGTTTCGCGGTCCGGATTTCGACAACATCAGCAAACAGCCGGTGCGTCTGGCGGACACGTGGCCGGCGGGCGGTCCGCGCCGGTTGTGGCGAGTCGATTTGGGGGAAGGCCACGCGGCGCCGGTGGTGTGGTCGGGTCGTGTGTACGTGCTCGACTACGACGAAAAAGCCAAGGCGGACGCGATCCGGTGTTTCTCGCTCGAGGACGGTTCGGAACTTTGGCGGCGGTCGTATTCGGTGATGGTGAAGCGCAACCACGGGATGTCGAGGACGGTTCCGTCGGTTGGTGCGGGCGGGTTGGTGACGTTTGGGCCACGCTGTCACGTGGTGTGTGTGGACCCGGTCACGGGCGATTTTAAGTGGGGGGTCAATCTCGAGCGAAAATACGGATCGAGGGAGCCGCTGTGGTACGCGGGCCAGTGCCCGTTGATCGACGGGGTGCGGGTCATTTTGGCGCCGTGCGGGCCCGACGTGCTCATGATGGCGCTGGACCTGGAAACCGGCGAGGAGGTGTGGCGTACGGCCAACGCGGGGAAGTGGGACATGTCGCATTCGTCGATCATTCCGATGACGATCGCGGGGAAGCGGATGTACGTGTATTGCGCGGTGGGGGGTATGTCGGGCGTTTCGGCGGAACCGGGAGACGCTGGGGCGTTGCTGTGGCAGGTGCCGTGGACGGCTCGGGTGGTTGCGCCGTCGCCGGTGCAACTCGAGGGGGGCAAGATTTTTCAGGCGGCGGGATACGGCAAGGGCGGGATGACGGTCGAGGTGGTCGAGAAGGGCGGGGCGTTTGAGGCGACGATCCTCGAGGAGCACGATCCGAAAAGCGGGATCGCGTGCGAACAGCAGACGGCCATCTACCACGACGGGCTGCTCTATGCGATCATGCCGAAGGACGCGGGCGCGCTGCGCGGCGAGTTTGTCTGTTACAACCAGTATGGCACGCTGGTGTGGTCGAGCGGTGCGGAACACCGGTTTGGTCTTGGTCCGTTCCTGCTCGCGGACAACAAATTTTACGTGCTCAACGACAACGGCACGCTTTCGATGCTTCGGGCGAGCCGGGACGGTTTCGAGCCGCTCGATCAGTCGCGGGTGCTCGATGGGCAGGACGCGTGGGGTCCGATTGCGCTGGCGGGGAATCGGATGCTGGTGCGGGACTCGATGCAGATGGTTTGCATCGACGTTGGCGCGAATCGGGAAAGGCCGTTATGAACGAGGACACTGGAATGAAACGAAGGATGTTTCTTGCACTCGCGGGCAGCGCGGCTGTGGCCGCAGCAGCAGGCGTTGGACGCGCCTCCGCCGCAGAACCCGCCTGGCGCGTTACGACGATCCCTTTAGACATGAAAGCGCCGTCGGCGCTGGCGGTCGGTCCGGATGGCGCGATTTACGTTGCGGGCGAAGACGTGGTGATGATGTTGAGTGCGGACGGACAGGCGCGGTTGCGGTTTGCGGTGCCGGGCCGGCCGGGCTGTTTGGCGATCACGCCCGACGGCAGGTTGCTGGCGGGTATGCGCGGGCATGTTGAAGTTTTGAAGACGGACGGATCGAAGGCGGGCGCGTGGCCGGACCTGGGGGATCGCGCGTGGCTGACGTCGATAGCGTGCGATGAAGAGAACGTGTACGTGGCGGATGCGGGGAACCGGATCGTTTGGCGGTTTGACGGGTGCGGCAAAATGCTGAACCGGATCGGCGAGAAGTTTATCGTGCCGAGCCCGTATTTCGATGTGGCCATAAATCCGATTGGGGAGCTTTGGGTGGTGAACCCGGGCATGCACGGGCTGGAGAACTACCGGCCGGGCGGCGACCTCGTCAGTTCGTGGCGCCGGCCGGGTATCGAGCCGGACTCTTTTTGCGGGTGCTGCAACCCGATTCACATTGCGTTCCGTACGGACAACTCGCTGGTGACGGCGGAGAAAGGCGTCGCCCGGATCAAGGTCTACTCGCCGGACACGACGCTGCTCGAGGTGGTTGCGGCGCCCGCGGCTGGGCCGACGCAAAACAGCGCGACGCTTGGCTGTAACATCGAGGCGGCCGTGGCGGATTTGGCCGTCGATGGGAAAAACCGTATTCTGGTGCTGAACAAGTTCGAGAAGGCGATTTTGGTTTACGAGCAACCCGCTGAAAAAGGAGCCGCGTAGTGGAAAGCAGGTTTGGGCGTCGCGATTTTATCCGGCTTGCGGCGACGGCTGCGGCGTGCGGGGCGGGATTTGCCGCGGTGCGCGCGAACAGCCCGGCGTGGACGTGGCAGCTCGACCCGTCGAAGTGCATGCAGTGCGGGCGATGCGCGACGGAGTGCGTGCTCGAACCGTCGGCGGTGAAATGTGTTCACTCGTTTCAGATCTGCGGGTATTGCGACCTCTGCAGCGGCTTTCTTGTGCAGGGTGCGAAAGTGCGCGACACCGGCGCGGAAAACGAGTTGTGCCCGGTGGGCGCGTTGAAACGGCAGTTCATCGAGGCGCCGTTCTACCAGTACACGGCCGACGAAACGCTGTGCATCGGCTGCGGGAAGTGCGTGAAGGGTTGCGGGGCGTTTGGTAACGGCTCGCTGTACCTCCAGTGCAAGCAGGACCTGTGCTCGGGCTGCAACGAATGCGCGATTGCGCGGAATTGCCCGGCGAAGGCGTGGGAGCGCGTCCCGCTTGGCTCGCCGTACCTGCTTAAGACGCGCACCGCGCCGGGCGGCGGGAATCCCGCATGAGGATGCGCTTGGTGGCCATGGCGGTCGTTGTCGCAGTGTTTGTGGCTTTTCATGCGCAGGCGGAATTCCGGTTTCCGATGCCGGAGTTCGAGTCGGGTTACCAATACCCGCCGATGAACACGCCGCCGCCTTCGCGAATCCCCGTGGCGATCGACGTCACCGTGCTGACGGTTGCGCTCGGCCTGACGGCGTACGCGGTGCTTCGCGCGCGGTCGCGCCGGCTGGTGTTTGTTTTGTCGGCGGCTTCGCTGGTTTACTTTGGTTTCTACCGTCAAGGATGCGTGTGCCCGGTTGGATCGGTGCAGAACGTATTTGAAATGCTGGTAGGGCGCGGGGTGGGTTTGCCGGTGGTGGTGGCGGTTTTTTTCCTGCTACCGCTGGTTTTCGCGCTGTACTTTGGGCGGGTGTTCTGCGCGGGGGTATGCCCGTTGGGGGCGGCGCAGGAGATGTGCGCGGTGTATCCGGTGCAGGTGCCTCGAACGGTGGAATCGGTGCTGGGTCTGCTCCCTTATGCGTATCTTGGGCTTGCGGGGGTCGGGGTGGCGACGGGTTCGGGGTATCTCATCTGCCGCTACGATCCGTTTGTCGGTTTTTTTCGGCGGGGCTCGAGTTTTTGGATGCTGATTGCGGGCGGTGTGCTGCTCGTCATCGGGATTTTCATCGCCAGGCCGTACTGCAGATACCTGTGCCCGTACGGCGTGCTGTTGCGATGGGCGTCGCGGTTTTCGAAGTGGCACGCGACCGTTACGCCGGCGGAATGCACGCAATGCCGGCTGTGCGAAGATGCGTGCCCCTATGCGGCGATTGTGTATCCGACGCCGGCCAACGCGCCGGTCTCGCGGAGGGAAGGCGCGCGGAAGATAGGCATACTTTTGGCGGCGACGCCGTTGATCATTGCGGCAGGCGGGCTGGCCGGTTACGGGCTCAGCAATACGCTGGCGCGGCTTCATCCGACGGTATGGCTTGCGGAACGGCTGGGGGCGGAAGAGACGGGCCGTGCGGCTGACGGGACTCCGATAAAAGTGTCGTTGGAAGTGGAGACATTCCAGGCCGGGCAGAAGACGGCGGACGAGTTGTATGCGGAGGCTGTGGCGGCGGCGGGGCAGTTCAAGCCGGTGTCGGCCGTTTTCGGTGCGTTTCTCGGGCTGGTGGTGGCGGGGCGGCTGCTTCGTCTTTCGGTAGTGCGGCAGCGGAAGGATTACGAGGCGGACAAGGCGTCGTGCCTGAGTTGCGCGCGGTGTTTTGATTATTGTCCGGTGGAGAAGAAGGGGTGAGCAGAGAGTATTGAGGACACTGTGGACATTGTGACAGAGTGGAACGGCACTACGATAAGGTTCTGGCTTCCGTGGCTGAAGCCGTTGAAAAGTCCCGCTGAAGCGGGCTATTAGAAAGGGCAGGCCCATACCACCCCATCTAAAGATGGGTGCAAAGAGGAGCCTGCTGAAGCAGGCTAAAAAAACTGGCAGTTATCGTAGTGCCATTTTGGACAAACTATACAGCGTGGACGGAGTGGACAAAGAGAAAATGAAAGAATGGCCGCGGCGGTTTGAAGTTTGGACGGAGTGGAACGGCACTACGATAAGGTTCTGGCTTCCGTGGCTGAAGCCATTGAAAAGTCCCGCTGAAGCGGGCTATTAGAAAGGGCAGGCCCATACCACCCCATCTAAAGATGGGTGCAAAGAGGAGCCTGCTGAAGCAGGCTAAAAAAAACTGGCAGTTATCGTAGTGCCATTCTGGACAAACTATACAGCGTGGACGGAGTGGACAAAGAGAAAATGAAAGAACGGCCGCGGCGGTTTGAAGTTCGGACGGAGTGGACAGCGTGGACAAAGTGAAAGAACGGCAGGCCCGGTTTAAGGTGCGGCCCGTGGCGCGGAACGCGTCGCTGGCGGTTGCGGTTGTTTCGGGCGCGTTCTCGGCCATTGTTGCTACGCTGCTGATCGCCAACTATGTCCAGATCCGATTTGCGGCGCCGCTTGACGACCCGGCCCTGATCGCATTGCGGCAGGAGATCATCAAATCGCCCGCGGCCACGCCGGAACTCGTCGAGCAAATTGAGACGCTCGACCTGCTGGCGCGGAAAGCGTACCTCACGAGCCAGGGCCATATCCGTACGGGCGCCTGGCTTTTGCTTGGGGGCGCGGGGGTTTTCCTGGCGGCGCTTCGGCTGGCGTCGAAATTCAAGCCGCGGGTCCCGGCTCCGGAAGCGGGGACAGTTCCGGAAGATTATTGGCGATGGCGTTTGCAATCGCGGCGTTTTATCGGTGGGTTGGGCGTAGTTTTCGTGGCGTCGGCGCTTGTTGCGGCGTGGTTCACCGATTTGAAGATTCCGAGTTCGTCGCTTGCGCCGACGAATTTTGTTCCGCCGGCGCCTCAAGTGACACCGCCAGACTGGGAGACCGTCCAGAAGAACTGGCCGTCTTTTCGTGGGCCGGGCTCTTATGGGGTAGCGTGGCACACGACGGCGCCGTCGGAATGGGACGGGGCGAGTGGCAAGAACATCAAATGGAAAGTCGAGATCCCGCTGCCGGGCCGGAATTCGCCGGTTGTGTGGGGCAACAGAGTGTTCCTCAGCGGGGCGACGGAAAGCCAGCGCGAGTTGTTCGGGTTCGACGCGGACACCGGCCAGATTGTCTGGCGCTACGTGCTGGACGCGGTCCCCGGCGCCGCGCCGCCGAAAGTGGCCGAAGACACGGGGTATGCGGCGTCGACGATGGTTGCGCACGGTTCGCAGGTGTTTGCGATTTTCCCGACGGGCGACGTGGTGGCGTGTGACTTTGATGGGAACTTGTTCTGGGAAAAGAACCTTGGGCTTCCGGACAACCACTACGGCCACAGTTCGTCGCTGCTGGCGTACGGCAACCTGCTGTTGGTGCAGTACGACCAGGCGAAGGGTGGGAAGCTGATCGCGCTGGATGTCTACGACGGGCGGGAGGCGTGGTCGGTTCCGCGCCAGTACATTTCGTGGTCGTCGCCGGCGTGCATTCCTTCGCCATTCGGGCCGCAGCTCATTCTCAACAGCGAGAAGAACGTTGATGCGTACGACCCGATCTCGGGGAAACTGCTGTGGCAGGTGGGATGCCTGGATGGCGAGGTTGCGCCAAGCCCGGCGTACGGCGGCAGGATGATCTTCGTGGCGAACGAATACGCGATGGCCACGGCGCTGACGCTCGGCGGGACGGAACAGGCGCCCTCGGCGGAGGTTGCGTGGGAGTGGGATGAGGCGCTGCCGGACGTATCGAGCCCGGTGGGAGATGGGACGTACTTTTACGTGGCCACGTCGATGGGCTACGTCGTGTGCTTGGAGGCGGCAAGCGGAAAAGCGATGTGGGACCGGGAGTTCGACGAGGGTTTTTATTCGTCGCCTGTGGTTGTGGGCGATCGGGTGTTTGTGAGTGACAAGGCGGGCGTGACCCACGTGTTCAAGACGGGCCCGGAATTTGTGTCGGTTGCGGATTCCGACCTGGGCGAGCCGATCTTTGCGACGCCGGCGTTTTTGGACAAGCGAATTTACATCAGGACGGAAAAGTACCTTTGGTGCGTGGCGGCGGAAGATGATGACTCAGCGTAAAGATAGAGTGGACATTGTGGACACCGTGGACATTGCGGACGCGGTGGACGCGATTGTCGCCCGGTGCGGGCGGAATCCCGACGCAGTGATCCCGATTTTGCAGGCGATTCAGAGGCAATTCCGGTACCTGCCGGAACCGGCGCTCGAACGCGTTTGCGAGATTTCCGAGATCAAGATGGGCGATCTCCACTCGGTGGCGACGTTTTTCCCGCAGTTCCGCACGCGGCCGGCGGGCCGTCATTCGGTGTGCGTGTGCGACGGGACCGCGTGCCACCTCAAGGGCGCGCCGGCGGTGTTCGACGCCGTCACGGGCGAACTGGGGATCGGCGCGGGGGAGGACACCGACAAGGAGGGGCTGTTCACCGTGCAGAAGGTTCGGTGTCTCGGTTGTTGCACGCTGGCGCCGGCGGTGCAGATTGACGCCGTGACGTACGGCCACGTGAGCCGCGGATCGGTTTCCGAAATGCTTGATGCGTTTCTCAACCAGGCGAGTGTGGCGGGGGCCACTCCGGCCGCCGCCGCCGCGAACGACGCGGCCTCGGCCGAGATCCGTATCGGCCTTGGTTCGTGCTGCGTGGCCAGCGGCAGCGAGCGGATCCGCGGCGCGCTCGAAGAAACGGTTGCACGGTACAACATCGACGTGCGCATCAAACACGTGAGTTGCGTGGGCATGTGCCACCAGACGCCGATGATGGAGATCGTCGCGCCCGGAATGCCCGCGAGAATTTTTGCGAAAGTCCGGCCCGAAGACGTTCCGGATATTGTCCTGGACACGTTCACGCCGCGCACCGCCGGCGGCAGAGTTCGGGCGACGGCGGCGCGGTGGCTTCAACACCTTTACACGGACGACGTCATGTGGGTTCCCGGCGCGCACGCACTTGATGTGCGGCGCGAACCCGTCTCGACGTTCTTGAACGGGCAGCGGCGCATCGCCACGGAGTACTGCGGCGAACTCAAACCGACCGATCTGGACGAATATGTTCGGCTCGGCGGGTTTACGGCGCTCGACCGCTGCCTGCAGCTGGCTGGCGCAGACGTCATCGCCCTGATCGAACGGAGCGGGTTGCGGGGCCGCGGTGGCGCGGGTTTTTTGACGGCGCGGAAGTGGCGGGAAGTCCGCAACGCGCCGGGCGCGGTCAAGTACCTTATTTGCAACGGCGACGAAGGCGATCCGGGGGCGTTCATGGACCGAATGACGCTCGAGTCGTACCCGTTTCGCGTGATTGAGGGAATGCTGATCGCCGCGACCGCCACCGGCGCGACCCGCGGGATCTTCTACATTCGCGCGGAATACCCGCTGGCGGTTGCGCGGGTGCGTGCCGCGCTCGAGAAGTGCGGCGAGGCGGGTTTGGTTGGCGGGCGCATCATGGGCCGTGGCCACGCGTTTCACGTCGAGTTGCGGGAAGGTGCGGGGGCGTTTATTTGCGGCGAGGAGTCGGCGCTGATCGCTTCGCTGGAAGGCCGGCGGCCGACGCCGAGTTTGCGGCCGCCGTATCCGGCGCACCGCGGGCTCCACGGATATCCGACGCTGGTGAGCAATGTGGAGACGCTGGCGTTTGTTCCGTGGATTGTGCGTCACGGTCCGGAAGCTTTCGCTGAGATCGGGACTGAACGCAGCAAGGGCACGAAAGTGTTTGCGCTGGCCGGGAAAGTCTTGCGGGGCGGGCTGATTGAAGTGCCGATGGGCACGACGGTGCGGGAGATCGTTGAGGAAATCGGCGGGGGCGTGGGGGAAGGGCGGCGCCTCAAAGCGGTGCAGATCGGCGGCCCGTCCGGCGGCTGCATACCGGAATCGCTTGCGGATCTGCCGGTCGACTACGAGAGCCTCACGGAAGCGGGTGCGATGATGGGTTCGGGCGGGTTTGTCGTTTTGGATGACCGGGATTGCATCGTCGAGATGAGCCGATATTTTTTGTCGTTCACGCAGATCGAGTCGTGCGGCAAATGCACGCCGTGCCGCGTCGGCACGAAGCAGATGCTCGAGATTTTGGGTGGGCTGTGCGAAGGGCGGGGCAGCGCGGATGATATCGGTGTGCTGGAGCGGCTGGCCGTGACGGTGAAGTTGAACAGCCTGTGCGGGCTTGGCAGAACGGCGCCAAACCCGGTGCTTACGTCGCTGCGTTACTTCAGAGACGAGTTTGAATCGCACATCAACGGCAAATGCCCCGCGAAAAAGTGCAAAGCGCTGATCACGTACTCGATCACGGAGGACTGCATCGGGTGCACGAAATGCGCGCAGCAATGCCCGGCCGACGCGATTGCGATGAAGCCGTATCAGCGCCACGAGATCGACACCGTGAAATGCGTGCGATGCGGCGGTTGTTTGGAAGTGTGTCCGGTGGATGCCGTGGAGGTCAATTAGGTGCCGCGCCTTAGAATCGACCAGATCGAGATTGAAATCGAGCGTGGCGCAACCGTGCTCGATGCTGCCGCCAAGGCGGGCGCGGATATTCCGACGCTGTGCCACACGCGGCAGACGGGCGGGCATGCGTCGTGCATGATGTGCGTGGTGAAAGACGCGGCGTCCGGCCGTATGCTGCCGGCGTGCAGCGCCAAGGCGGACGACGGGATGGAGATCGACACGCGGGGGGATGAAGTGACGTCGTTGCGGCGGGAGACGCTGCAGATGCTGCTGAGCGAGCACGTCGGCGATTGCGAAGCGCCGTGCACGCGCATTTGCCCGGCATCGCTCGATATCCCGCGGATGATGCGGCGGATGGCGGGCGGCGATATGACCGCGGCGGCGCGCGTCGCGAAACGCGCCCTTGTTTTCCCTGCAACGCTGGGCCGTATTTGCGCGGCGCCGTGCGAGAAAGGGTGCCGCCGCGCCCAGTTTGATGTGGCGGTGGGGATTCGGTCCTGCCATGCGGCGTTGGGTGATGAAATGCCCGAGCGTGCAGAGCCATCGGGCAAGACGGTTGCGGTGATTGGCGCGGGGCTGGCGGGTATGTCGGCGGCATTCGTAAGTGTGCTTCGTGGCCATGCGTGCCGGGTGTACGACGAACGCCGCGTGGCCTGCTCGGGCCTGCGCGATCGGTACGCGCAACAGTTGCCGGCGGAAGTCCTTGAAGCGGAGATCGCGTCGATTCGCGGGCTGGGCGCGGAGTTGATGCTTGGATCGGCGGTAGATATGGCGGCGGTGCTGTCAACGAGTGACGCCGTCATAGTCGCTTGCGACGCAGATGTGCGGGTCGCGCCGAATGTGTTTCGAGCGGCCGAACATGCGATGCCCGTGCGATCGGTGGCCAACGGCAAGGCGGGTGCACGAGCCGCGGATGCATTTGTGCGCGGGGTTGAGCAAGGACAGCCCAATCGCCGCTACAACTCGGCGATTGGAAAACTTCGGCCCGATGAGATCGAGGCGTACGGTGTCCTGCGCCTGATCGACAATCCGGTTGGCGAGGCGGGGCGTTGCCTGGGTTGCGATTGCCGCAAGCGGGTTTCGTGCAAGCTTCGGCAGTACGCGGACCAGTATGGGATCCGGGGGGCGGTGAAGCGTCACATGGCCCGCCCGTCCGTTGCGCCCATCCAGGTTTTCGGGCCGGTCTTGTTCGAGCCGGGCAAATGCATCAAATGCGGCATCTGCGTTACGCTGTGCCGGCAGTCGGGCGAGGACGGGGTGACGTTCGGTGGGCGCGGACTCGATTCGAGGGTGGAACTGCCGCCCGGCGGGAGCATTGGCGACGATCTCGCGGTCCGTTGCGCGCAAGCATGCCCGACCGGCGCCATGGCCGTGAGTGCGTGCGAGGAAACGTTATGAAGATTTGCCTGCTCGTTCCCGGCAGCGGCGGCTCGTTTTACTGCCAGAACTGCCTGCGCGACTATTCGCTGGTGCGTGCGTTGCGCGTTGCGGGCGAGGATGCGGCGATGGTGCCGCTCTACCTGCCGCCGTTCGGGGACGAGGCGGATACGTCGGAGCACTTGCCGGTGTTTTTCGGGGGTATCAGCGTGTATCTGCGCCACCACGTGGCGTTGTTGCGCCGTGCGCCGACGTGGCTCGACCGGCTTCTCGATGCGCCGTGGCTGCTTAAGCTGGCGGGTGCGCGCGAAGGTTCGACAAACGCCGCGCAACTTGGGCCGATGGCACTCGAGATGCTCGAAGGCCGGCACGGGTTTCAGAAAAAGGAGTTCGACCGCCTCATCAACTGGCTCGACAGGCACGAGAAACCCGATGTGATCCACATCTCGAACGCGCTTCTGATTGCGCTGGCGACCGAGCTCAGGCAGGCCATCGATGCGCCGGTTGTTTGCAGCCTTCAGGACGAGGAACCGTGGGTGGAGGCGATGGGCCTTCCGTACAGCAGGGCGTGCTGGGACGCGATCGCGGGGCACGCGCCGCACGTCAGCCGGTTTATCGCTACAAGCGGATGGTATGCCGACCGGATGGCCGGCAAAATTGGCATTCCGCGTGAGAAAATCGATGTGCTGTATCCGGGCGTCGAGATTGACGAGGCCGGGGGCGGGCCGATTTCGTTCGACCCGCCCACGATTGGTTTTCTGTCGCGCATTAACGAGGCGCAAGGGTTCGATTTGCTTGCAGATGCCTTTATTGACCTCAAGCGAGACCCCGCGCTCGAGAACCTGCGGCTGCGCGCGAGCGGCGGGTGCACGCACGCCGACAAACCCTTCTTCAAGGCCGTAATGACGCGGCTGGGCGCGCACGGCGTCCGCGATTCGGTCGAGATCGTGCCGCGATTCACTAAACCCGAGCGCAGGCAGTTTTTGCGGTCGCTGTCGGTTCTGTCGACGCCGGTTCGGGGTGGCGAGGCGTTTGGCGCGCAATTGCTCGAGGCGATGGCGTGCGGTGTGCCGGTGGTGCAACCGCGGGCGGGCGCCTATCCCGAGATCATCGAAGCGACCGGCGGCGGGTTGCTCTACGACGCGGGCACGCCCGGCGCGCTGGCCGGCGCACTGCGGTCGTTGCTGGTCGATCCACAGAGGGCCCGCGCGCTCGGCGGGGCCGGTAGAGCCGCCGTGAGGGCGCGGTATAATATGGCTGGAACGGCTGATGCTATGATACGCCTCTATCAGTCGGTGCTGCCATGAATAAGCGCGCCATCGAAAATGTTACTCTAGTTGCGGTCGCGGTTATGGGCGGGTTCGCAGCCGGATATTTCTTATTCATGATGCCCAATGCGCCAACTCAAATTGCTCCGGTTGAGCCGGCCCCGGAACCGGCGCGACTGCCGGAGCCGGTCGCACCACCTGCGCCCGCGCCGCAATTCAACAGCGAGTGGAACACGTATCACGGGCCTGCCACGTTTACCGGCGCAGTCGACGCGGATTTGCCCGATCGGCTTGAGCTTCTGTGGCGGTTCAAAGCCGGGGCGGCCGTCCGGCAGACGCCTGTCGTCCACAATGGCCTGATTTATTTTTCGACGGCGCGCGGCGAGATCATCGCGGTGAACCCGGAGGGGCAGCGCGTGTGGTCGCGTCAGTTGTTCAGTGGGGAGCAGGGCAAGGACGGCCCGCTCAGAGCGCAGATCGAGGCGCCGGTGTCATGTTTTGAGGGGCGCGTGATCGTGGGCACGATGGGTGGCGCCGTACATGCGCTGGATGCGGCGACCGGCGTCGAGCAGTGGCGCGTACAGATCGACAGCCCCGTGATGGGCTCGCCGAATTACCTCGAGACCGCGGCCGGCGGGCGCATCTATGTTATCGGGAGGGCGGACGCCGTGCTGCATTGCCTCGATGCCGCGACCGGCGCGATAGTGTGGCGGGGCGAGGCTATCGACCGGTGCGACGGCTCGCCCGCCGTGTCGGAGCGTGTGGTGGCGTTTGGGAGTTGCGCGGCGGCGCTTCACGTGTTTTCGCCGGACACCGGCGCGCTCGAGAGAAACATCGAGCTCGACGCGGACTCGCAAGTGGCGGCGGGAGTTGCGATTGACGGCGACTGGATCGTCTCGGGCTCGCGCAGCGGTAAGGTTGTGCAGGTGAGCGCCGCGACGGGCGAGGTTGCGTGGACGAATACGGACATCGAGGCCGAGGTGTTCACCACGCCGTCGCTCACGGCGCATCGCGTGGTGATCGCAGGCAACGACGGTTTCGTCTATACGCTCGACCGCGCGTCCGGAAAGCTTGTTTGGCGGTATGATGCGGGGGGAAGTCCTTCTTCGCCGGTCATTGCGGGGGACAAAGTGCTGGCGGCTGCCACGGGCGTTCTGTTCATGCTCTCGCTTGATGACGGTGGGAAACTCTGGGAGTTCAAAGTCAGCGACGAGATTACCGGGCCGTCCATCGCGCTTGGCCTCGTGTTTGCGGGCAGCGAAGACGGCACCGTGGTTGCGTTCGGTCCTCAATCGTCAATATCACCCAACTCTGCGGTAGGAGGCACTGAAACCCTATGACGCGTCCCATGACGACCTCAAAACCTGTAGTCGAATTGCAAGGCGTTTCCAAGGAGTACAAGTCAGGCCCGCAGTCGGTCCTCGTGCTGAAAGACGTCAACCTCGCCATCAACGCCGGCGAGCGCCTGGCGGTAGTCGGCCCGTCGGGTAGCGGAAAAAGCACGCTGCTCAACCTGATCGGCACGCTCGATACGCCGACCTCGGGCCGGGTGCTGTTCAAGGGGCGGGACGTTGCAAAACTGTCCGCGAAAGATGTGGCGCGGGTGCGGAACCGGGACATTGGTTTTATTTTTCAACAGCACCACCTGCTGCCGCAGTACACGGTGCTTGAGAACGTGCTGGTCCCAACGCTGATAGCGGAAGCGACGCCGCGGGTCGTGAAACGGGCGGAGGAACTGCTCGATCGCGTTGGGCTCGCGGACCGTGTTGATCACCGGCCGGGCGAGATCTCGGGGGGCGAGCGGCAACGTGTGGCGGTCGTACGCGCGCTCATCAACCGGCCGAGCCTGCTCCTCGCCGACGAACCTACGGGCTCGCTGAATCAGCAAGGCGCCGCCGAGCTTGCGCAACTCTTGATCGAGCTCAACAAAGAATTTGAAATGGCGCTGCTGGTCGTGACGCATTCGACGTCGATCGCCGAACGGATTGGCAGGATTTTCGAGTTGCGCGACCGCGCGCTGCAGCCGCGGAAGTAAGCCATGACACGGGTAACGCCCGGCTCTGCCGGGGGAGTTACAAAGGTTTGAGGTTTTCGGCAGTCGTTGGCGGGCATTAGGTGATGGCGCTGCATGGATGGCTTGTATGAACGCTGAAAGCGATTGGATTAAGTCACGCTAAAGCGCGCTGGAACAGGAAGGGTAGAATGCGTTATTCACCCCTGCTAAAGCAGGGTGCAAAGAGGAGCCCGCTGAAGCGGGCTAAACCTAGGGGTTATGAAGTTGGTT
>DATKVG010000123.1:0-12072 GCA_035530195.1 Bathyarchaeia archaeon
GGCAAGGGCTTTTTTCATCGCGGGCACTCCGTTTTTTGGGGGTTCATCGTAATAGTAGAGGAAAGGGGGCGGAGGCGCAACAACAGACATAGGACTTATTAGACCGATAGGACTTAAATGACCCCCGGCAGAGCCGGGGGCTTATTGTTGCCAGCCCCCCAAGGGGGCTGGTTCGCAAACACGGGGCCAACTCCATAACCCGTCAATTTAGCCCGCTTCAGCGGGCTCCTCTTTGCACCCTGCTTTAGCAGGGGTGGATACGGCATTCTACCCTTCTTATTCCAGCGCGCTTCAACGTGACTTCTCCAATCGCTTTCAGCGTTCATGACAAACCGACCAGGCAGTGCCATCACCTAATGCCCACCAACCACTGCCGAAAAGGTAAAACCGTTGTGAGTCCCCCGGCACAGCCGGGGGGTTACCTGTGTCTTGCTTATAAGCACGTGCAGAAAGTGCCGGGTCGGGCAAGTTTTTCATTATTTCATCTTCTCACGCAGGTGGCGGGTGAGATGTGTACTGGGTTGGTATCAAACGTTTTAAGCTCAGAAGCGCGCGCGCGTCGCCGTTGGCACAGCTGTTGCACTTCCTCATCAGGCCTGTCTCCCATACAGGTTCATCTTCGTGAGTGGTTGGCCCGGGAGTCCGTCGCGGGAATGACCCGGGCCACCTGAGGTTTGCGCCCCGGGGGGCGTTTGGAAGTGCTTTATCCAAATGGCCCGGGAGGGCGTTTGGATAAAGCGCGGAACAGGAGAGACGCATTGCTGAAAGGGTTGTATGCGGCGGCGACGGGCCTGATGGCGCTCGAACAGCGCCAGGCCGTGATCGCCAACAACATCAGCAACGCGTCCACGGCCGGGTTCCGGCGCCAGGAGCCTGTGCAAAAAGGTTTCCGCGGCGTGTTCCTGAACCGGATGGCGCGGCCGGGCGCGTTAGGCCGCAACTCGGCGCCGGGCGGGGGCGCGCTGTTTGTAGAGACCTTCACGGACACGCGGCGCGGAGCAATCACGACCACTGGCGATCCGCTGACGGTTGCACTTGAGGGCCCGGGGTTCCTGGCGGTCGACACACCGCGCGGCGAACGGTTCACGCGGAGCGGCAACCTCGCAATCGACACGGACGGCCAGCTCGCGACGCCGGACGGCTACAAGATCCTGGCCGCGGGCGGGACGCCGTTGAGCGTGGGCGGCGGCAAGCTGTCGATCGCCGAGGACGGGATGGTGTACGAAGACGGACAGGAAGCGGGGCAGCTTCGCGTGGTCGAATTCGAGGACGACCACATGCTGACGCGGGAGGGCAAGGGCCTTTACCGGGCGTCGGACTCGGCGATGGCGCGGTCCGCGGATGCAACCAACACGCGGGTGATCCACGAGGCGCTCGAGATGTCCAACGTCAACCTGCCCAACGAGATGATCGGGATGATCCTGGGGCTTCGCGCGTACGAGGCCAACCAGAAGTATATCAACACCATTGACGAGACCATGGGCCGCCTGATCGACCAGATCGGAATGGGCGGCTGAATATGACGGGGATTGACATCCTATGAACAGGGCACTTTTTACCGCGGCAACGGGGATGATAGCCCAGCAAACGAACATCGACACGATCGCCAACAACCTGGCGAACGTGAACACCACTGGGTTCAAAAAGAGCCGCGTGAATTTCCAGGACCTCCTTTACGAAACCCTCAGGCCGGCCGGCACCGAAACCGTCGCCGGTACGACCATACCCGAAGGCATCCAAATCGGTCACGGGGTGCGGCCGTCGTCGGTGGCGAAGGTTTTCTCGGGGGGCAACCTGATCCAGACGGGCAACCCGCTCGACCTCGTGATCGAGGGCGATGGGTTCTTCCAGCTTGAATTGCCGGACGGCACGACCGCCTACACCCGCGACGGGGCGTTCAAAATGAACCAGGACGGCATGATCATGACGGTCGACGGCTATCCGCTGACGCCTGCAATGAACATTCCGGTCGAGTTCGAGCAGATCTCGGTCGGGTCGGACGGGACGGTGTCGGTCCGCGTGCCGGGGAGTTCAACGCCGCAGAACCTGGGCACGCTCACGCTGGTGAGGTTCCCGAACGCCGCGGGCCTCGACTCGCGGCTCGGCCGCAACCTGCTACTCGAGACGGAAGCCAGCGGCCCGCCTACCGAAGGTCAGCCGGGCCTCGACGGGATCGGCATGATCGAGCAGGGCTTTTTGGAAAACTCGAACGTGCAGGTGGTCGAGGAAATCATTCACCTGATCATCGCGCAGCGGGCGTACGAAGCCAGTTCAAAAGTGATCCAGGCGTCGGACGAGATGTTGCAGCAGGCCAACAACGTGCGCCGATAATCGGCGTAATGAGCGAGTGAGGTGGATGTGGTGAAGACTTGTGCCGGATTGAGCCTGATTATGCTGGCGGTCGCAGGCGTCGTCACGGCAGCGCCGACGGACGGGGTGGCGCCAGGCGCCGTGGTGGTTTTCCGGGAGGAGGCGTACGTGAAAGGCCCCGTGGTGCGGCTCGGCGAGATCGCGGAGATCCAGGGTGCGGGCGCGGCGGCGCTGGGTGAGATCGAGATCGTGGCAGCGGCGCAGCCGGGCGCGTCGAAACGGCTGGACGCAGGGATGGTCACGGCGCGGCTGAGAAACGCGGGGTACGACCGGCTCGAGGTCGAGGTAAAAGGGGCGAAATCGGTCGAGGCGAAAACGCTGCACCAGGAAATCGCGCCCGACACGATCGCGGGCGAGTTGCGGGCGTACATCGAGCAGTCGATGCCGTGGGACCCGCTGGTGACCGAAATCGAGGTCGTCGCGCCGCAGCAGGGCATCGTGGCGCCGGAAGGCGAGGTCGGGTTCAAGTGGCGTCCGTCGCCGGACTATGTGTTTGTCGGCCAGGGCAGCTTCCGGGGATCGGTGACGGTGGACGGGGCGCCGCTGCGCACCCTGACGTGCAAAGCGACCGTGGAAACGTATGTGAACGTGGTGGTGGCGGTGGCAACGATCCCGCAGGGAAAAATCATTATGCCGGGCGATGTCGCCAAAGAGACCCGGCTGCTGTCGACCTTGAAAGAACTCTCGTTTCAGAACCCGTCGGATGTGGCGGGCAGATTCACGGCGCGGAGTTCGATCGTGCCGGGCCAAGTGATTGACAAGCGGTTGGTGGCGCCGCGCGTGCTGGTGCGGCGCAAGCAGATGGTAGGTGTCGAGATGGCGTCGGGCGCGCTATACGTGCAGACGCAGGCCCAGGCGCAATCTGACGCCGCCGAAGGAGAGCCGGTGGTTTGCCTGAACGTGAATTCAAGACAGCCGTTCGTGGGAATGGTCCGCGCGGACGGGATTGTGGTGGTCCAATGAAACGCATTTTCTGGGTAATTCTGGCGGTGCTGGCGGCCATGTTGCCGGCGTGGGGCGACTCGCTGCTGCGGCGGGATGTGACGGTGCGCGAAACGTTGATCGCGAAACGGGCCGATTACGTTCCCGGCGACATTATCACGGTGCTCGTGCAGGAAAAGCTGGATTCGTCGATCAACTCCGACACCAACACCAAAAAAGAGTCGGACGTCGAATCCCAGGCCGAGGCGTCGGCCAACGAATTCCTGGTTGGGGAAAGGCCGAACGGCTTCACGTTTATGAAAAAAGAAAACCTGCCCAACTGGCAGATCGAGGCCAAAAACGAGCAAAAAGCCCGCGGACAGACGCGCCGAAAAAGCGAACTCGAGACGACGGTCCCGTGCATGGTGACGGCCGTGCTCGAAAACGGCAACCTGATGATCGAAGGCAACAGGGTAGTCAGTATCAACCGCGAGGACAACCGGCTGTTAGTGAGCGGCGTTATCCGGCCGCGGGACATTTCCCCGGCCAACACGATCAAGTCGGACCAGGTAGCCAATGCCCAGATTCTCCTGAAAGGCCGGGGTCCGTTGTGGAACAACCAGCGTCGGGGGCTGGTCACGCGGTTTCTTGACTGGGTATCGCCGTATTGAGGACGTGATGCACGCATCAAAACACCTAAAATGGGCTTGTTTTGGCGTGGCCGCGGCAATGCTTTTCAGCGGGGCCGCGGTCGCGGCGCGCATCAAAGACCTGTGCGAGATCCAGGGCGCCCGGGGCAACATGCTGATCGGCACGGGCATCGTGGTGGGCCTTGCAGGGACGGGCGACAAGAACCCGGCGGCCGTGATCGCGCAGCAGCGTGTGCTCGAGCGGCTAGGCATCGCCGTGGACGACCTGCGCGAGTTGAAATCGGACAACGCGGCCGTGGTGACGGTGACGGCGGAGTTGCCGGCCTTTGCCAAAGAGGGCACGCGCATCGACGTGATCGTGGACTCGTTGTACAACTGCAAGAGCCTCGAGGGAGGCACCCTGCTCGAGACGCACCTGGGCGGGCCGGGCGGCGACGAGACGGTGTACGCGGTGGCGCAGGGACCGTTGTCGATCGGCGGGTTCAACGCGGCAGCGGGCGGCGCGAGCATCCGGAAGAACCACGCAACGGCGGCGCGGATTCCGATGGGGGCGTACATCGAGCGGGAGGCGCCTTCAACCATCACGGACGGCGAGCGAATGATGCTGCTGCTGAAGCGGCCCGATTTCGCGACGGCCAACAATATCCAGGAGGCGATCAACTCGAAACTGGAGCCGGGGACAGCGTCGGCGTACGGCGCGGGTTCGGTGAACGTGATCATTCCCGAGGAGTGGCGGGGCGACCTCGTGTCGTTTATCGCGTCGATCCAGGCCATAGACGTGGCGAGCGACGTGGAATCCCGCGTGATCATCAACGAACGGACAGGGACCATCATCGTGGGCGGGCAAGTAATGATCAAACCATGCCAGATCGCCCACGGCAATCTGACCATCAAAATCTCGCCGATTCCCCTGGTTTCGCAGCCGCCACCGCTCAGCGGTGGCGAGACGGTCGCGGCGATGGTGCCGCGGCTGAACGTGACGGAGGAAGAAGCGTTCCTGATGCCGGTGCAGGGGACGTCGGCGGGCGAGGTGGCCGAGGCGCTCAACAAGCTGAAGGTGACGCCGCGCGACATGATCTCGATTTTCCAGGCGTTGCGCGAGGCGGGCGCGCTCGAAGCCAACCTGGAGATCATGTGATGTTGTACGTGAACCCGGTCAGCCCGCTGCTTAACCTGACGACTGGCGAAAACGAGGCGAAGAGAACGGCCGCGCTGCAGGAGTTCGAGCACCTGTTCCTGTACAGCCTGCTGCGCGAGATGCACCAGTCGGTTTCCGTGACGGGTGAGAAAAAAGGACAGGAGATGCAGCTTTTTGAAGAGATGCTTGACGACGCGCTCGCCGGCGAGATGGCGCGCAGCGGGCAGGTAGGGATAGCACGTCAGATCGAACAGCAATTGACGGCGCCGCGGGTTCGCGGTTAAGAGGCCGGGGCGATTTGCCGATAAGACAATCGAGGCGCGCCACGCGCGAGGAGGCATGATGGATGCCGTTACGGCCATAACACAGGCGGGCTTGCTGATCCGGGCCGCCACGGGATTTGTGGGGGCGCTGCGGAGCAGGCGGGAAACCGCCTCGTCCAATTTCGCGGCCCAGTTGCGCAAGCAGGTGGAAGCGAACGCGGCCAAGTTTGTGCAGGCCCGCGACCGGGACGGGTCGGGCGGCTTAAGCCGGGCGGAGCTCGGCGTCGATGATCGGTTGTTTGCCCGGCTGGATGCAAACGGAGACGGCCAAGTGACGGCGGCCGAATTGGCGGCCGCGGAGAAGTAAAACCATGAGCGGTTTGTTTGAACGCCTTTGCGAGATGCTGGAGGACGAAGTGGAGCGCCAGGAGAACGTGCTGGCCGTGTGCCAGGCGCAGAGCGAGGCGATGAAATCCAACGACATCGAGTATCTCGAGGCGAAGACGGCGGCGCTGGTGGTGCTGATCCAGGAGGCGGCCCAAGCTGCGAGAGAGCGGTCGGCTGTGTTGGAGGCGATCGTGGCGGAGCACAGCATGAACCGCGAGGGTTTGGTTTTCAGCGACGTTGTAGCGGCGGCGCCGGAACCGTTGCGGGGCCGGTTGACGGAATCCCACCGGCGCCTGCGCGCGGTGCTGAAAGCGACGCGGCCGGTGGTGCTGTCGAATACATCGAGCCTGCGTCACGCGGTGCGGGCGGTGCGGGCGTCGCTGGCCGCGGTGAGGCCGGAGGCCCCGTCGGGTTCCGCGTACGACGCGACGGGCATGCACCAGCCCGCCAAGCCGGGCCTGGTGAACACGATGGATCAGCGGGGATAACGCCATGAGCATAACGCGGGTGACACAAGGCCTGATGGTCACGAAAGCACTGAGTAATCTCCATTACCAGACGCGGCGGCTGCTCCAGTTGCAGGAACAGTTGGCGACCGGCCTGCGAGTCAACGCGCCTTCGGACGACCCGCTTGCGGCCCGCAGGGCCATCGACATCCGGCAGACGATGAGCCGCGAAGATCAGTACCTGGGTAACATCAGCGGGGCAAATTTGCAGTTGATCGAGTCGGTCACGGCGATACAGTCGGTGGTCGAATCGCTGCAGCGGGCAAACGAGATTACCTTGCAGGGATCAAACGGCACCATGGCGCAGGCCCAGCGCGACCAGTTGGCGGTCGAGGCCAACCAGTTACTCGAAAGCGTGCTGATGGAGGTCAACCACCAAACCAACGGCCGGTATATCTTTGGCGGGACGCGGACGCTGACGGCGCCTTATGTGCCGACGCGGAACCCGCAGGGCGAGATAACCGCGGTCGCGTACGCGGGCAACCTCGAGCAGATTGCCGTGGCGGTGGCGGACGGCGTGTCGGTGGTGGTCAACACGACGGGGCAGAGCGCGTTTCAATCAACACAGGACGTCATGCAGTTGCTGATCGACATCCGGGACAATCTGCGGAGTTCTGATTTGCCGGCGCTCCAGCAACGGCTCGCCGAATTGAAACGGGCGCAGGATCAGGCGCTCGCGTCAGTTGCCCGAATCGGCGCCACACAGAACCGCCTTGAACGGCTTACCGCAAACACGGAAGACCACTTGCAGCAACTCCAGGTGGCGCTGTCCGACGCGATCGAGGCGGATTACGCCGAGACCGTGATGAACCTGAACGCGCAGACAAACGCGTTTCAAGCCGCGCTCAACGCGTCCGCGCGCGTGATTCAGCAGAGCCTCCTCGATTACGTGCGCTAAAGGGGACGACCCCGCCTACTCTGCCGGATGTTTTTGATCTCCTCTCAAGGGGTGGTATACTCGGGGGCGCGCGAAAATGCCGCGAGGAGAAACCCATGTACAGATTACTGGCTGCCACAATGGTGTGTGCGTTGTTGTGTTCGTGCGAGGGGACAATGGACAAGGTGTTGGCGGATTTCGGCCTGAAAGCGCGGCCCGAAGGCTACGTTTCGGGCAGCGATAAGGTGATGGAGCGGCTCGATGGCGTGGGTGCGGTGGAAATGAAGCGCATGAACATGGCGGAACAGCAGGGCGCCGTGAAGTTCCAGAAACTAAACGAGATCCGCGGCAAGTATTACAAGGAAGTGAAGAAGTACGAGAGCTACGTCCCGACCGACGCGCAAGCCATCAACCGAGCCGCCCTGAGCGAGAGCGGGTACGTGGGCTACCTCGAATTCACGTACCGGATATATCAGAGCGAGCGCAAACCCACAAGCGCCGAGGCCGCCGCCGAGTCCGCCAATATTCCCACCGACCTGACAGGTCGCGAGACATACCGCTACACGTTCGGTTCATCCGGCGAATGGAACGGCTCCAAAGGCGAGCACGCCCGCAATTAGCGTTCTCTTACCTACAGCCTGTTCTTTCTACTCCTGTTCCATCATTTCGCGGCGGACCCGCATCTTGACGTCGATCAGTTCGGGGTGGTCGAGGTTGAGCAGTTTCGCAAGCTTGTGGACGAGATAGTCCTCGTGACGATTGAGAATTTTGTCCATGTAGATGATTCGCCACACTTCGGCAAGAATCTCCACCTTTTCTTCCCGGCTGCACGATTTGTTGATTTCATGCGTGTAATGCCAGAGATCGGCGCTTTCGCTTCGATGGGCCGTGGCGAGCCCAATGAGATCTTCGGCCTCTTCGTTGGAGAGGCCAAACCGGTCGCGCAGGACGGCGATGATGTGCTGCTTCTCGGCGGGTGAGAATTCCTGGTCGGCCCTGGCGGTTTCAAGCAGGATGACGCATGTGGCAAGGTGCAGCCGGTCAACCTGGGGCTCAGTACCGGGCTGCTGCGGCCTCGTGAAAAACCGCTTGAGCCGCCCCAAAGGCGACTGCTCCCCGTTGTTGTTTTGGGCCATCGCACGTCCCTGCCGCGACTCGATCAAATCGAGTCGGTGCTGGTGTCCCTGTGGCGGACCGACACCGGACACGATTCGAAATCGTCGGGCTTGCTGGTTGGATACCTGTCCGTGAAACAAGCGAGGCAGAACTCGTCTTTGGTTCCGCCGGTCGCGGCAATCAGCCCGTCGAGCGTCTGGTATTCGAGCGAATCGACATCGAGAAACTCGCGGATGCGTTCGACACTCATGTTGGACGCAATCAGTTTCTTGCGGTTGGGCGTGTCGATGCCGTAGTAGCAAGAGCCGATAATGGGCGGCGAACTGACGCGGAAGTGGATCTCTTTTACGCCAAACCGGCGGAGCGTCTTGATGATCTTGAGCGAGGTGGTGCCTCTGACGATCGAATCGTCTATCAGGACGATCCGCTTGCCGTTGATCACGCTGCGCGACGGGTTGAGCTTGATTTTTACCCCGAAATCCCGGATGCGTTGTTCCGGCTCGATGAACGTCCGGCCGACGTAATGGTTGCGGATAAAGCCCATCTCGAACGGGATGCCCGACTCGTGAGAATACCCGAGCGCCGCGGCGTTGGACGAATCGGGAACCGCCATCACAATGTCGGCGTCGACCGGGGCGTCCACCGCCAGGTTACGGCCAAGTTGCCTCCTGACCTCGTCGACGCTCCGGCCAAACAGGTAGCTGTCGGGCCGGGCCAGGTAGACAAACTCGAAGATGCACTTGCGAAGCGGGGCGGGCGGGAACGGTTTCAGGCTTTCGAGGCCGGCGGCGCCGGCAACGATGACTTCCCCCGGCTCGACCTCCCTCACCCATTCCGCGTCGATGATGTCCAGCGCGCAGGTCTCGCTGGCAAACACGTGGGCGCCGCCCAGCCGGCCCAGCCACAGCGGCCGGAATCCGTGCGGGTCGCGGGCGGCGACGATTTCATGCCCGTTGGTGGCGAGGATGGTGTAGGCGCCCTGGACTTGTCCGAGTGCGTCGACCACGCAGTCGGCAAACCGCCCTTCTTTTGATTTCGCAATGAGGTGAACGATCACGGCGCTGTCGGTGGTGGCTTGGAAGATGGCTCCTTCTTCCTCGAGTTCTCTTCGCAGCACGTGGCCATTGACCAGGTTGCCGTTGTGGCACAATGCCATCGAACCGCGCGCGTAATCCACCACGAGCGGCTGCACGTTCTTGAGAATACTGGTGCCGAATGTCGAGTAGCGGACGTGGCCGATCGCGTTCGGCCCTTTCAGCGGGGCGAGACGATGCGGCTTAAACACGTCCGCCACCAGCCCGATGCCACGGTGCGTTGTCATCCGCCCGTCTTCGAACGCGCAGATTCCCGCGCCTTCCTGGCCGCGATGCTGGAGCGCGTACAGGCCGAGGTACGTCAGCGTGGCGGCGTCATCGTGGCCGGCGACGCCAAACACGCCGCATTCGTCGCGGAGGTGATCGTCGTGCCAACCGCGCGCTTCGCGGCCCGTGCTGCAACCATGCCGGCAGCCGCCGCGTGTGCGCACGCGATCGGAACCGCAGACGTCCATATCAGAAATCACTTTTTCCCGTCAGTTTACGGTACGCTTCAACGTATTTTTGCCGCGTTTTCTCCACGATGTCGCCCGGCAACGGCGGAGGCGGCGAATTCTTGTCCCACCCCGTGGTCTCGAGCCAGTCGCGGACAAACTGCTTGTCATAGCTGGGCTGGGGTCGGCCGGGCCGGTACTCGTCCGCCGGCCAGAACCGCGACGAGTCCGGCGTAAGCACCTCATCGGCCAGAACCAGTTCGTCCTCTCGCGTGCCGAACTCGAATTTGGTGTCGCAAATAATTATACCCTTCTTTTCACCGATCTCGCGCGCACGGAGGTAGACGGCCAGCGCGGCGATCCTGGCCTTGTCGACCCAATCCCGCCCGATGATGGCCGCGGCGTCCTCATCGGAGATGTTGATGTCGTGCCCGTCCGTGGCTTTCGTGGCCGGGGTGAATAGGGGCGAATCCAGCTTGTCGGCCTCGACGAGCCCCTCGGGAAGCCGGATCCCGCACACGGTGCCGGACTGCCGGTACTCTTTAAGCCCGCTGCCCGCCAGATACCCGCGGATCACGAATTCGACCGCGAACATCTTGCATTTCTTTACCAGCATCGATCGGCCTTCAAACACATCGGCGGCGGCCTGGAACTCTTTCGGGAAATCATCGAGATCGGCCGAGATCAGGTGGTTTTGTACGATGCCGCCTGTCTGCTTGAACCAATAAAGCGACATCGCCGTCAGGATCTTGCCTTTGTCGGGAATACCGACCGGATTCACCCAGTCAAACGCCGAGAGCCGGTCGGTCGCGACGATAACGAGGGTTTCGCCCAAATCATAGATGTCGCGGACTTTGCCGCGCTGGCTGGGCATTCTGTTGGGCAGACGCGTCTCGCAAACAGCGTGGGGGGTCATTTTGCTGATCTCCTTTGGTTTGTGGGCCGTGCGCTCAGGTTTTGAACAGTTTCGGGTTTACGTAAGGCCGGTTTATGTCCAGCAGTTCGTCAAGCAGCGCCTTGCAGCCGGTGGCGCCCGGCATGAGCGGGTGCGTCAGCATGGCCTGGAACGCCTTTTTCCGGTTGCCGGTGACCGCCGCCTCGACCGTCAGGGACTCATAGGCTTTGACCACCTGCATCAGCCCGCGTATGGCGGGTTCGGGCACGGCCTGCGGGAGGGCGGTCGCGCCGCGTTTGTCGATTCGGGCAGGGATTTCGACGCTGGCTTCTTTATCGAACGTCGGGATGGCGCCCGCGTTTCTGCAACAGACGATCTGCCGGTTGCCGGTGTTGTTGTGCATGGCGCTGATCAGGTGGAACGCCGCCGTCGAATAGTGGGCGCCGCCGCGTTTTGAAAGTTCTTCGGGCTTGGTGGACCGGGCCGGTTGGGCGTACTTCGTAAACAGGGCTTTCTCGACCCCGAGCACTTCCTCGCCGCGCGTCTTTTTTTTCTTCTTGAGGTGGTCGAGGACGGCCTGCGTCGCGTAGTAATACTGGAGGTACGGATTGCACACCATGTTGAGGCTCCGCATCGCCTCGATCATGTTCTCGCGAACCACCTCGACCTGCCACTCTTCCACGGCGAGTTCCCAGAACTTGGCAAGGGCCTGCGCCGTAATATCTTTCCCGGCGCATTTAAACCCGCGGATCCACGCCAGATGGTTCAGGCCGACGTAATCGAGGTCCACGTCTTCCATTTTGCAGCCGGTGTGCTTGACGATGTCCATGATCATGCCGATGGGGACGTTGCACAAGCCCACGCTCTTGATTTTGCTGTGTTTGATGAGGGCTTCGGTGACGATCCCGCTCGGGTTGGTGAAGTTGACCAGCACGGCCCTCGGGGAGCGCTTCTCCATTTCGCGCGCAACCTTGAGGATGGGCGGAATGGTTCTCAATGCGCACGCAAACCCGCCCACGCCCGTGGTCTCCTGCCCGATGATGCCATGGCGGAGCCCGAGTTTTTCGTCGGCTATCCGCGCCTGAAGGCCGCCCACTCGGATCTGCGTGACCACAAAGTCCGCGCCCTCAACGGCTCGTGCCAACCTGTCGGTATGATGGATTTCAAACGGTTTGCCGTTTGCGGCAGCCATCCGGCGGGCGAAATTGGACGTGATCGACAGCCGATCCACGTTGGGATCCATCATCCAGACGTGGCTGACGGGAATCTTGTGCAGCCACAAAAAGAGCCCGTCTATGAGTTCCGGCGTATACGAACTTGCCGCGCCGATAATGGCCAGTTTCACTCGAGGTACTCCCTGGTTTGGTCCGTGGTCGACGGAAACAAGGTTTTTGTGCTGGAAAAACGGGCAAAAAGCTATC
>DATKVG010000124.1:0-24001 GCA_035530195.1 Bathyarchaeia archaeon
CCCCCCCCCCCCCCCGCACCACAAAACAAATCGGAGAGTGTTAGATGCCTCATGTGTGTCCCTGGTGGCTCGCGTATACGTTCGACCACCGGCTGCGGCGGGTATTCCACAAGCCCGAGCGCATCCTCGATCCGTACGTCAAGCCGGGGATGACCGCGCTGGACCTGGGTTGCGGGATGGGCTATTTCTCGATCCCGATGGCCGGGATGGTAGGCGGCGCGGGGCACGTGGTGGCGGTCGACATTCAGCAACAGATGCTCGACGTGCTGATGCGGCGCGCCCGGAAGGCCGGCGTAGACGGGCGGATACGACCGCATCTGTGCGACCCCGAGCGGCTCTGCGTCGATCAGCCCGCCGATTTTGCGCTCGCGTTTTTCATGGTACACGAGACGCCCGACCCGGCCCGGTTTCTCGAGCAGGTCCGCGCTGCCCTTAAGCCGGGTGCGCAGTTTCTGTACGCCGAGCCGAAATGGCACGTGGCGCGCCGGGATTTCGAAAAACTGCTGGACTACGCGCAGCGCAGCGGTTTCCGCCTCACCGCACGCCCGCAAATACTGATCAGCCACGCGGCGCTGCTGACAGCCGCGACTGTTTAATTGGAAAACACAAGGAATTAGTGACACCAAGGGGTCTGTTTCGATCACTGGAGGTTGCTATGTCGCCCTCGTCATTGCAGGAGACACTCGAACAACACACGATTCCCGCGGCGCCGGAACTGGTGGAGCTTGAAGGGGAGAAAATCCATTGTCACGCGTGTGCGTTCGAATGCCGGATTTCGGAAGGTCGCGCGGGCGTGTGCTGCGTCCGGACGAACCGCGGTGGCGTGTTAAAAGTTCCCGGCGGGTACGTGGCGGGCCTGCAAGTCGATCCCATCGAGAAAAAACCGTTTTTCCACGTGTTGCCGGGCCGGGACGCGCTGTCGTTCGGGATGCTGGGCTGCAACTTCCGCTGCCCGTTTTGCCAGAACTGGATATCGAGCCAGGTGATCAAAGACGAGCGGTCGATGGGCGCGCCCCGGGCCATTACGGCCGAACGAATGGCGCAAATCGGCGTGGACAACGGCACGCCCATTGTCACGAGCACATATAACGAGCCGCTGATCACGTCGGACTGGTCGAGGCTGGTGTTCGACGAGGCCAAGAAACATCAACTGATCTGCGGGTACGTCAGCAACGGGTTTGCCACGCGCCGCGTGATCGAGTTTCTCCGGCCCGCGCTCGACATCATGAACGTTGACCTCAAATGTTTCAATGAAGAAAACTACCGCAAGCTTGGCGGCCGGTTGAAACCCGTGCTCGATACGATCGCGCTGCTCAAGGAGTTGGGCGTGTGGGTCGAGGTGGTCACGCTGGTGGTGCCGGATTTCAACAACAGCGAGGCGGAACTGCGATCGATTGCCGGCTTTATCGCGAGCGTCTCGCCGGACATCCCGTGGCACGTCACCGCGTTCCACCCCGATTACCGCATGACGGACCGCGGGCCGACCAAGGCGTCCGACCTCGAGCGCGCCTATAACGCGGGCAAAGCCGCCGGCCTGCGCTATGTGTACGCCGGAAACCGCCCCGGCGAACCCGAAGGCCGCGAGAATACCTACTGCCACCACTGCAACGGCGTCTTGATCGAGCGGCACGGGTTTTCCGTGCTCAACAACCGGATGAACGGCAACCGATGCCCCGAGTGCGGCACGGCGATCCCCGGCATATGGGAAAACGCGCCGCCGCACCGATCGTCGAGCCTGGGGATGCCGCGCCCGGTTCGGTAGACCAGGGGCAAAGCAGAGCGCGGAAAGATCTGTCGCCGCCAGAAGCCGGCCAGATTTCCTTAAGACCGATCCTGGCTAGTGCGGCCTTACGGGGAGGATCAGCGCGCTGGGATGGGCTGCATCGACGTAAACCTTGTTGTTGGCTACGCGCTTGTTGGTGTCGGTCGGCCAGTCGTCGCCCGAATTGGGGTTGATCTCGAACCGCGGATGATTGCTGCTGGAGACTTGCACGCCGATCCGATGGCTCTTGTTGAAGATCAGGCTGATCGACCACAGATCGATCGCCAGTTCGCCAATCTCGCCTGCCGGAAGCGGGTCCGCCGTCTCATATCCGTTGCGGAACTTCAGCCTGCGGATGTTATCAAGCATAAGGATCTCGCGGCCGTCGGGGTAAATATCGACAAGTTTCGCCGTGAAATCCGTGTCGGGCGCGTCGGTCGATACAAACAGCTTGACGAATACTTGCCCGGTGATTTCGAGCGGCTGTTCGAGCGGATCCGTGGCGAATTTCAGCACGTCGGCGCGGCCACTGACCTCCCGCTGGTCGAACGGCCCCGCGGGCAGCAGCAGGTTTTGACCGCCGTGCGTCGGGCATGGGTTTGCCGGGTCGTAGGCATACGCCAGCGGAGCGGAATCGGCCGTCGCGGGCTCGGTCGTCAGCCGGCCGCCGTCGCGCAAGTAGTAAGACGTCGCTAGGGTTGGAAATGGTGGCCAGTCGTCAGCGGTGTGCCACTCATTGCCGGGCGCGTCCGGATCGTCCACGTCGCCGACCGTGTAATAATTGACTGCGGGCGCCGCTCTGGCGCCGTCGTCTTTATCCATCAGCCATGCCGCAAAAAAGTAGCGCTCATACTTGCCGAAGTCGAAATTGAAATTATCGCGAAGCTCGATGTCGCCCACCTTGCGTTTGACGCCATGCACCCACGGCCCCATGATGAGCTTCTGGTTGCCGCGCGCGCCTTCCCCGCCCTCGTGCTGGCGTGTCACAAAATTGTTGATCGTACCCTGATTGAAAATGTCAAACCAGCCGCCGACGTGCATCGCCGGCGCCGTAACATCTCCCGCTTTTTCCTCAGCGTTGTACATCTCCCAGAATGCATCATAGGTTGGGTGCGATTTCCATTCCGGGACAATATACGTGTCGGTCTTCTGCGCTTTCGTCCAGCCTTCACACAATTCTTTGCGCCATACGCCGCCCTGATACGAAATCTGGCCGTAGAAATTCGAGCATGCGACTACGATCGATTGTGTATCCACTTCGTTGGTTGCCGGCGCCATCATCACCTGCACGATCCCCAGCGCCGAGCCGCCGGACGTCCCGACTTTCCCGTTGCTCCACGCCTGCTTGACGATCCACGCGACCGTGTCGGCGCCATCCTGCCGCTCGCCCCAGCCGTCGTCGGCGAACACCATGTCCTTGCCCTCGCTGCCGCCGCGGCCCCGGCAATCCTGCACCACGAGCGCCAGCCTTCTGTTGTTGAGGCCTTTGGCGATGTCGGGGCCCGATTTGCGGCCGTATACGCTGCGCATCAGGACCGTGGCAAACGGGCCGTCGCCATCGGGCAGGTAGATGTCAGTTTCCAGCTTGATACCGTCGCGCATCTCGACCATCGCGGTTTTCGGCGCGGCGGCGCACGCGGTTGCGCTAACCAGCAGCAGAGACAGAAGACACGCAGAGAAAAGTCGGAAATTCATGAACAGGTTGTCCTTTCTTCGAAAAAAAGAGGCGGCAGATTGGCGAATCAAGATTAACCTTCCTTGAAAAGCCTCGTCGACCGCCTATAATACAGAATGTATGGGTAGAATCCCATTCGATTTGACCGGGGGAGGCGTCATGCGTGTGTCGCGCGGCGTGAGAAACGTATCCGCAGTGCTGCTGGCGTTTTTTCTGATGGCGGTGCTGATTGTTTTGGCGCGATTCAGGCCGCCGGCCCGGGTGCTGCCGCCCGAATCGCCCGAAATTGCGCGGCTGCGGTTCTCCCGCACCGAGAACGCCTGGTTTGTCTTGCAGGAAGCGGACGGCCTCATTCCGCCGGACCCGTTTGTCGATCTGCGGACCACGGTCGATTTTAAGTTCGGCGTGATGGGCCTGTTTACGGGCTTTTACCTCGCGGACGACCACCCCGAGCATGTCGCATGGGTGCGGGGATGCAAGCCAGCAATCGACCGGGTGCGGGATGCCCTGAAAATGGACCACTTGCTGATGCCGCTCGAGTTTCCGAGCACTGAGGAGCCCTGGCGGCGCATGCGCCCGTCTGACGCTTTTTCTGGCCTTCCGTCAATCATGCTGGCAACGGCCGCACTCGAGACAAAAGCCGGCAATTCGGAATTGGTGTTTGATTGCTACCGTGACGCGCTGCGCCTCGCGCTGATGTTGCGAAACTCAATCCCCGAAACCTGGCTGAGGGATAGCAGGAGCCTGTGCAAGCTGGCGCGGCAGTTTGATCCGCAGGTTCAGCGAGAGGCTCTTGAATGGCTGATCGAGTTCAATGCGCGAAAGCCGCTACCACGAAGGGCCGTCGAAGATTGGCTGCGATTGCATGAATCATGGAAGGGCGGCTGGAAGGAAATATTTCGACCGCTGGACCCGCAACATATGCCATACCTGGTTGCCGCTCTGGCGCGATCCGGCCCGGCCCGCCGGGTGTTTGCGGCCAACGTGGAAGCCATTCTCGATGCCTGCTGCTTAACAACGCACGAATACCGCCAGTGGGAGAAGCGATTTCCCGAACTGGCCGATGCTGCCGTGAACAGCTTCCCCGGATTTCATCCCTATTCTCTTTTCCATCGGAACATCGAATTTCAAATTTGCCTGGACGTTATGGAGTTCGTTCTGGCGGTTGAACTGTACCGGCACGCGCATGGCGCCTATCCCGAGTCACTCGCGGCGCTGGCGCCGGAATTCTTGACGCAGGCCCCCAACAATGCCCGATCGGGCGAGCCGTTCTATTACCGCCGCGCGGAAAACAACTATTGGCTTGCGTTACGCGGGCAGGGCGATGATCCCCGCCGCCTGATATACTCGGATATTCTAGTCAGCCCGCCCGAAGATTAAGGAGACGATAGATGAAACTGCTCAGTCTTGCATGCTCATTGCTTTTATTGGCTGCCGGCCCGTCTGTTCCGTCGCCGTTGGGCGCGTGCGCACACCGCGGCGATAACAAGGTTGCGCCGGAGAACACGATCCCCGCGTTTGTCTCGGCGGTCGAAAAGGGCGCGCATATGATCGAATTTGACGTGGCGAATACGCGCGATGACTACCTCGTTATCATGCACGACCCCACCGTCGACCGAACCACCAACGGCAAGGGAAAGGTGTCGAACCTGACCTTTGACAAAATCCGGGCGCTGGACGCCGGCCGTCGGTTCAGCCCCGAATTTGCCGGCACCAAAGTGCCCACCCTCGAAGAAGTGCTCGAGGTGATTCCAACGCACGTTATCTGCAATGTTCATATCAAGGGCGGCGAGAAACTCGGCAAGGAGACCGCGCGCGTCATCAAGCGGATGAACCGTGTCAACCAATGTGTGCTCGCCTGCGAAAGCGATGCCGCCAAGGCGGCCCGCGATGTCGCGCCGGGCATCCGCATCTGCAACATGGACCGTCAAGGCGTTAACCACATGAAGTATGTCAAGGCTACCATCGAAAAACCCGCCGAGTTTATCCAATTTGTTGGCCCTGAAAACGGCCTCAAAGACGCCATCGACGTCTGCCGCGTCTACGGCATTACGGTCAATTATTACGGCGCGGAAGATCCCGACAAGATCCGCCGGCTCGTCCATGCGGGAGTGAATTACATCCTTACTGACGACCTCGATACGTGCCTGAAACTGCTCCGAGACGAATTCGCCGTTCCGCCCAAGTAGTCGGGAAGTCTGCAATGCTCAATTCCAAAGCCTGGCGCATGCTTGCGGTTGTGGCCGCGTTGTTTGTCCTGGTGGGTGTGCTGATCGTGGTTGTTCGACGCAAATCAGAGTCCCCGCCCGCGATCGGCCCCGAACCCGAAGAACTGGCCCGCATCCGCCTTTTGCAAACCGAAAACGGCTACTTCCTGCTGCAACAGGCCATCGAGCAACTTCCCCGCCGCCCCGCAGGGAAAAACATTGGCCATGCCAAAGGGCCCGTGGCCGAATTGCTGCACGTGTCCCTCGAAGAGGATGCCCCGGAGTTGGTTGCGGTCGTCGAGGCAATGCGGCCTGCAGTGAAGCTGACGCGCGCGGCGGTGCGGATGAACTACCTGCTCATGCCCATAGAGTGGAGCGCCCTTTCCAGCAACCCGCTCGGTTATGGTCGCTATGACTCGAGAGTTGAGACTATTCTGGCCGGCCTGTTTCTGGTTGCGATCCGCGACGCAAAATCGGGCGCCAATACCCAAGAATCGGTTCAGTGCCTGCTTGACTACTACCGGCTCTATTGGCGGTGCATTGACGGGCTTCTTTGGGGCGCTTCGGATTGGTACATCTACCACAAGGCAAGTCTCGTCATCGGATGCCCACCCCAATTCCAGGACCAGTTGCTCCCGGCCCTTCTCGAATTCCGCGCCCGGTGGGAGCCGCCCAAGTATTGGCTGGACACCTCGCTGCGCCTTTTTGAAGCCGTGCACCCGGCGATCATCCGCCGCACTCAGCCGCGGTGGCAAGTCATCTCCTTGTCGATTCGCGCCGCGCTGGCCCGTCCGCTCCTGGCGCGCAACCTCGACACGCTTCGCGAAGTATCCGGATATGTCATGTGGGAGTACCGCAATTGGGAGAAGCACAATCGGCGCCTGGCGGGTGCGGCCAACCTGCCGGGTTTTGACGTGTGGATCCGTCAAATCTGCCGGACTAGCAGCACGTACATTCTTGAACTGGACGGGTTGTGCACAGTTGTTGCGCTTGAAAAATACAAGCGCGACCACGGCAATTACGCCCCGGCGCTCGAGGACGTTGTGCCGGCCTACCTGCCCAAGGCGCCAATCGACCCGTACAGCGGTCGCCCATTGATCTACCGGCGCGAGGCCGACGACTACCGCCTGTACAGTGTCGGAGGTAACGGGCAAGACGACGGCGGACACCCTTTCGCTGAAGAATGGTCGCAAGACATCCTTGTCCACCCCGATCCGGCGTTGGACCGATCGCGTTGAAATCCGGCGGGACGCAATTCATAATGAATTGAGCGGCTTTTTGGCCGCCGCAGGGGGTTGACGTTATCCTGGCTCCCCGATTAGGTTGCGTTGAGGCAGTGTCATGACCAAATCAAAGGCGCGGCGAAACGTGATTTTCGTTCTGCTCTGCTTTTTTGCCGTCGCGATCCTGTTGGTTCTCGCACACGTCAAGCAATCGCGCGGGCCCATCCTCGAGCCGGAATCGCCCGAGGTCGCCGCGTTTCGCTTGGACCGCGCACACAACGCCTGGTATACGCTGCAAGACGCCGTGCAGTTGTTGCCCCTGCCGCCGCCGGCGGTGCAGTACCCAGACGGGCCCGGCGGCCGTTTTGTGAAACAATATGAGCCTGTGCCGGAATCGCTGGCCAGGATGGTGTGGGCCACTCGGCCCGACGATGAAGTGCTGCTGGACTACCTGGCCAAGTGCCGGCCCGCAATCGACAAGGTGCGCGAGGCGCTGCTCAAACCGGACCTGATGTTCCCAATGACCGATGAGGCCGACGAGCGGAGGCATGAATCGAGGTCGGCGCTTGCGCGTTTTACCAATCTTCTCGAGGCAATCGCCCGGGTTGAAGCGGCTTCACCGCGGCGCGGCGGAGAGGTTGCGGGTTTGATCCGGGACGTTCTGCGGCTCGAGTACATGATCAGCTCCGATTACTATCCCTATTGCCGTCAACTGGCCCCGGAACTGGCGCCGCTCTTCAGAAGCATGAGCCTGCGGCGCCTCCGCCAGACAGTGGACTGGTTGACCGTGTTCCGCCGCTCCCTCCGGCCCGCCACGCGGCCCGCCGAACAAGCAATCCGCCAACTGGATGCGCTGCCGCCAGACGTCGATTGGGCTTGGGTATGGCGCCACCCGGGGGCGACTGCGGGCTACGTGTTGATGAGGGCGCGGCAAAAAGCCATTTTGCGGCGCCATCATGACGCGTATATTGCGACGACCGGTGTCGAGATGTATCGATTGCGTTTGTTTGAAACGCAGCACCCCGCGTTGTTGGCCATCCCGCACGGCGGCGAGCTGATGCCATACCGCCAGTTTTCCTACGTATACTCGGAATGGCTTGCACAGATTGACGGCCTCGCAATTGCCGCCGCGCTCGAAATTTATCGATGCGCTAACGGCCAGTACCCGGAGTCGCTCGAATCGCTCCGGCCGTATTTTGTCCGCCTCCCCGTTGATCCCTTTACGGGCAAACCGTTCATTTACCGAAGGCAGGGAACGGATTATGTCTTGTACAGTTGCGGTCCCGATCAGAAAGACAGCGGCGGAGCCCGCGAGATTATCATCAGGTGGGTGCCGGCACCAGTGGAAGCGGCCTCCGGCTGAACGCGCCGGCGCCGCCTGAAACAGTGAATTGTAATCGTTGTTCGCGACATTGGCGCAGGCCGCGGCGGTGGGGTCGCGCTCCCGCGCGACCGGGTGGCGGCGGCGGGGGTGTACAGGAGGCTCAGGTCCGCGTGTTGGAGCTACGGTCGAGCAGGAGCTCGACCCTACCGCTCGGCGCTGCCTCAGGCCATCGGTTGGAAGCGCGGTCGAGCAGGAACTCGACCCCACCGCTCGGCCTGTAAACGCGGCTTCTTAGCCGCTTTAGTGTGTGCCGGCTAGTTTACAGGCGGGCACTTTGGAGAATTGGATATTATGAAGGGTAAATCTGGTGGACGCCGCAACCTTCTGTTTGTGGCCCTGTTTTTTGCCCTTGCGGCCCTCGCGGTCGCAGTCATGCACGTCTTTCCGCGCAACACCATCCCGCCTGAATCCGCCGAAACGGCCACGCGGCGGGCCGACCGCCAGAACAATGGCTGGTTCGTGCTCGAGCAACTCCTGGCCGAAGTTCCCGCGCGGCCGCAGGCGTTGTGGGGCCCGTTACGTGACGACCCTCGAATGGAGGGCAATTACCAGCCGGAACCGGGATCGCTGGGCAGCCGGGTGGGCGTCGGCCGGCCTGATGACGACCCCCTTTTGCAGGAGTACCTCGCTTCGGCGTCCCGGCTGGTTCCCCGCATGCGCGAGGTCCTTGCCAAACCGTACATTCTGTTGCCGCCGGAGGCTTGCAAGTACGGCAGCGAGGCGTTCTATCTTCCGGGTGTCGGTCGTAACAAGTACTTCAATCAAGAGCGCTCTCTATTTCCTCTCCTTATCACGCACGCGTTCATCCTGAGCGGCCAGGCCGGCGGAAGCGGCGAGAGCGGCGCGGTGCTGCGCGATTTGATCGAACTCATGGACCGGATGCGCGAAGCCAGCATAGCTGAGTATGTCCACCTGAACAATTTAACCGTTTTCGAGATCCTGCCGCGGTTGCAGCCCGAACATCAGCGCGCACTCCTTGAATGGGCGGTGCGGATGCAATCGCACCAACGGCCGTCGCGCGAGAAGATCGAGTTCGACCTCCGCCAGCAGAAGGTATTGCTCGACGCGCTTATGAAGGAAGGAAGCTTGTTCTACCCTCTCGAGGCCACCGGATACCTCCGCTACCGGACGTTGTTTATGCGCCACTTCGATTATGCGTTCAAGACGGCGTACATGTATCCCAACGAGTTCGAGCAACTCGCCGGGCAAGACCCCACCGTAATGAAGTTTGAAACGGCCTATTATTTCGGGTTCAGTCTTACATCGAACGTGCGCTTCAATGCTTCCTGGAATTATTTGATGAACTGCTCGATCCTGATACTGGCTATCGAGCTTTATCGCCACGATAACGGAGAGTTTCCCGCGTCTTTGCAGGAACTTGTGCCCGGATATATCGCAACGCTGCCGGACGATGTGTATGCAGGCCGCGGCATGACATACCTCTACGAATGCACCGCCGATGCCTATCGGCTCCTCGATCATACCCACTCCAATGATAAGGCGGTGTTTGCCCGTAAACTGGAACCACGTGAGAAACCACATTGATGAAAAGGACCGGTAAAATGGTCCGGCGCCGCCACCTGGTGATTGTTTTCTTGTTGTTTGGCGGAATGGGTGTGCTGGTAGTCATGGCCAACCTGCGTGAGCCGGTGAATCTGCCGCTCAACGAACCGGCGGAGATTACGGCCAAACGGCTGGACCAACAGAACAACGCCTACTACGTCCTGATGGAGGCAGCCGAACTCCTCCCGGAGCCGCCCCCACCGCTCGAACTCAAAGATGACAAGGGCTGGTCTTACGCCTACAAGCCCGAGGATGATTCGATCGGCAGCCTGCTTAATATCAACCGGCCGGACGACGACCCGCTCCTGCTCGAGTACATCGAGAAATCGCTGCCGGCTTTCGATCACGCCCTGAAAGCCGTGGAAAAACCTTGGTTCTTCTATGCGACCGACCCGGGCGCCGACGTTTCCGCCAGAAGTACCCCGGTAAGTTTGTGGCACCTGTTAGAGGTGTGTTTTGTTCAAGCGAAGGTTCATTCCTGCTCGGACGACCCGCGTGAAGATGCCTGCTCGTTCTTGTACGACACCACGCGCATCTCGAGCGTTGTCCACTCCGGTAGCGGTCCCCGCTTCTCTTCGGCGCCGGAAACGGCGGACGTCATCCAGAAGGCGTCGCCGGATCATCAGCACTGGATCGGCGAATGGCTTGCACAGTTCCGCAGCGCGTGGCAACCGCCGACGCAAGGCATGGACGAGTACTTGCGTAGCATTTACCGGCTGCCGGCGGCCCCTGAATCAGAGAAGGCGCCCCTGCCCCTCCGGCTCGTTGCAAACGCCGGGCTTAACCGATTAAAGAAGAATGTGTACCGGCACGAACAAGACCTGCGCAAGGCCGCGGGCATGACTTATGTCCAGTACGATCAGTACAGGAAACAGCACCCGGATTTTCTCAACTTCAACGTGTGGGGCATGGGGACGCCGTACCTCGCCGCGAACAGCTCTACGGTTGCCGCGCTCGACGGGTTGTTGGTTGTAGTGGCTTTGGAATCCTATCGGCGCGACCGGGGCGAGTATCCGGAAACGCTCGATGCGCTCGTTCCGGATTACGTGGCGGAACTGCCCCAAAACCCGTTTGACGGTCAGGACTTCACGTACGCCCGCGCGGACGGCACCTACCTCTTGTGTTGTGTGGGCGGCCACCGCTCGGGCGAGTCCTGGCAGGATCACCAGTACTTCCTTATATACGCGCCCGAAGACCAGCGCAGCAACTTTTGGAGGAAGCTGCGGAAAACGGCGCGCAATCCCGGGAGAACACAGTGACAAGACGAGCCGGCAAACGATTGAGCCGCCGCCACCTCATAATTGTGGTTGTGCTGTTCGGCGGCGTGGGCATTCTGGTAGTCCTGGCCAATCTCAGGCAGCCTCTGAACCTGGTCATCGATGAGGCGCCGGAAGTAACCGCAAAACGCCTCGACACGCAAAACAATGCCTATTACGTGCTGACTGAGGCGGCAAAGCTGCTCCCTGAGTCACCACCGGATCTCAAACTCAAGGATGAGCAAGGTTGGGATTACTATTACGCCCCGGAGCACGATTCGCTCGGTAAGATGCTGGGAATCAGACGCCCCGACGACGACCCGCTCCTGATCGAGTACATGGACAAATGTCTGCCGGCCCTCAACGCGATCCTCCCTGCGTTTGACAAGCCTTGGTTTCTCTACCCGCCGCATTCGTTTGAACCTGCCGAAGAAAAACAGCTCGGAAATGAGCGGGCCAGGCTGTCGCAGTTGGTGGATCTCTATCTCGCGGAGGCGCGAATGTGCCCGTGCTCTGAAGATCCCGATACCGACACCTGCACCAATCTTCACAACGCGATGCGCCTTTCGTGCCTGCTGGGAACCGATGGCGTGAAACGATCCCATTCGCAAGTGGAGGCCGCGGAGGTCATCCGTAAGGCGTCGGCGGACCATCAGCACAAAATGGCGGCGTGGCTTGGACAGTTGCGTGCCGGCTGGAAACCGCCGTTGACCGCCATCGACCGCGTTATCCGGGGTGTCTATGCTACGACGCTGGGACCGCTGGCGGACAAAGAACTCTGGCCGGTGCGTTTGTTTTGGAATGCCCGGATTGCGCAGCTAAAGAGGGCCTTATACCGGCAGGAAGCGTACATTCGCAAAATCAGTTGCATGACTCAACGGCAGTACGGAGATTATCTGCGCGAACATCCGAAGTTTAGAAAGACCTATTTGTCCGCCGAGTTCTTGCAGTTCCGCGCGTGCAACACGGAATTCTTTGGCACGGTCGACGGGCTGTCGATCGTAGTGGCCCTGGAGTTGTTCCGCCGTGACCGTGGCGGATATCCCCAATCGCTTTCCGAACTGGTTCCACAGTACCTGGCGCAACTGCCCGAAAACCCGTTTTGCGCCCGGCCTTTTGCCTACGCCAGAGAAGGCGGCGACTATGTCCTTTACTGTGTCTCGGATGAACCCCCTGGCCGCCCGCCGCATCATTTCCTGCTGTATGCGCCCAAAGACCGGCGGGACAACTTCTGGATGCCGTCAAGGCCGGAGGCGGGAGCATGATCGCGCGCAGTGCCGCTGTTAGAAACACGATGGTAGTCTTGTGTCTTTTCGGTCTCGCGGCGTTGATAATCGTCGTGGCGCACCTCCGTGCGCCGTACGTCCCTTACGAGGAACCGCCGGAACGCGTGGCCAAACGGCTCGACCGCGAGAATAACGCCTACTACGCGCTCGTTGACGCGGCGGCCCTGTTGCCGCTCACGCCGCCCGAAATCGGCTATATCAAGGACGAAACCGGGTTTGAATCCAAGTTTAAGCCGGAGCCGGGTTCCGTTGGCGAGTTACTCCGCGTCTGGCGGCCCGACGACGACCCGCTCCTGCTCGAATTCGTTGAAAAATCAAAACCTGCCCTGAAGCTTGCCCGCGCGGCCGCCTCGAAACCCTACTTGTTGTTTTCGCCGGTTGATTGGACAGCCTCCTATGAGCAGTTGGAGAGACGTGCCTTCCAAAACCTGCCGTCATTGTACCAATTGCGCGGTCTCCTTGTTCTGGACTCGGCGTCGAAGTCGTGTTCCACCAACCCGGCGGAAGACGCCTGCCGCCTGATGCAGCAAGCCCTCGAATTATCATTCAAGATGAATGCGGATCGGTATTGCTGGTTTGAGCCCGCCGAAACATTTGCCACGGACGTGATCCGGAAGTCGTGCATCGAGCATCAGCGGGAAATGCTGCAGTGGCTGGACAAGACCCGCCGCGACTGGACCCCGCCCAGAGCAGCGATTGATTTCGCAATACGGAACGTGTTGGAAGCGGATTTGACTGACGACCCAAATTACCGCCCGAACATGTGGCGACGCATCGCCACGTCGGTTGAAATGAGAATGGCGTTTTCCCGTGCAAAACTGTTTGTCCGGCGGCGTGAAAAGCTGTACCGGGATGCCGCACAACTCACCTTCCTCCAGTACAATCTGCAGAAGGAAAAGTTCAAACCCCTTCAGACGCCGCCAAGGCGATATTTTAGTCTCTTTCTTCACGGCGCCTCCGTAAACGCCAACTCCCGGTTCTTTGCGCGAGTCGACGGACTGCGCATCGCGACTGCGCTCGAGTTGTACCGGCACGACCATGCGAGTTACCCCGACTCACTCGATTCCCTCGCGTCCGACTACCTTTCCGAACTCCCCCTAAACCCTTACGACGGCTCACCCTTCTCCTACCAACGGGAAGGGGAGGATTATATTCTTTACTGTCCCATGAAGGTGGTAACTCATAATCCTGCGGTATCGCGCGGCGGCAAGCTGATCTTTCACATGCCGGCCGGCGCGGAGTCACCGCCATGACGAGCACGCGACGTACCATCGTGCGCAATGTCTTTATCGTGGCACTTCTCTTCAGCCTAATGTCGGTGCTCGTCGCTTTCGTCCACCTCTATCAGCCCGCGCCCATCATCCCGCCGGGCCCGCCCGAGCGCCTCGAGATGGCCAAGGATCGCGCGCTGAACGGTTGGTGGTTGTGCTGCGACGCGTGCGACCTGGCGCCGCGCCGCCCACGCCCGATATGAATATCGAGCCGATTTGACAGCGAGATCTACGGGCCGTACGAGCCGGCGCCGGGTTCACTGGGCGAGTTGCTGCGCATCCGGTGCCCGGACGACGACGCCGCGATCGCGGAATATGTCCGCCGCGCGGCTCCCAGCGTGGATCTGGCCCGGCGCGCGATCTCAAAGCCCGTTTATGTTTGGCAGGTTACGGGATGGCGTAGCCACGAACCGCCTGGATGCGCAACAACTGGTCAATTTGCTGATTGCCGCGGCGCACGAGGGGTCGCGGGCCGGGGATCACGCGGGCGCGTGCGGCCTCGTACGACGTGTGGCGAGAGCTAGCGCGACCGATTGAAGTCCAACCAGAATCCGCCGCCGGTTCACGATGACGCCCGCATCTCGTCCAGCTCGTCCTTGCACACGCTTAATGCCGCGTCATAATCGCGGACAAGCCAGTCGGGCGCCTCGCTCCGCACCAGGGGAATCCGGTGCAGGATCAGGCCCGCACGGTACCAGCCCGCCGCCATGCAGGCCGCCGCAAACGCCTCGTCGCTCACCACCAGCCGTTGGACGAACTCCAGCGGTTTACCCGTCTCGCCCCGCACCCAGTTGTCGAGGATGGTGAACAGCGGGTGGCGCCCCTCGACACGCAGCCGGTCGTCGGCGATCAGCACCAACTCCGGGTTCATGAACTTCAGCCGCCGGTACGTGAGCATCCAGATCAGCGCGGTCTCAAGGTCCTGATGCCAACTCCTCTCGCCAAACCGGCTCACGTTGAGCAACGACAACGCCTCGTCCTCATCACCCACGCGCAATGCCTCCAGCACCCGCAACCAGTGGACTTCCGGGCGCGACAGCAGCAACGGCCTGCGCGACGCGATGGACTGAAATTCTTCCGCGTTCCAGAACCGTCTCTGCGGGATGGCTTGCATGTAGTAGATCAGTTCGCGGTTAATGCCGGGCGGGGGCGTCAACTGGTCCCATACGGGCTCGATGGGGCGGTACACGCGGCGGAAAAACAGGACCTTCAACCAGATGGCGGCGAGGGACGGTTCGGCGAGGGCGTGCAACCAGACATCAAGCGCCCGCTCGAGCCGGCCGGCCCGGCGGAAGTACTCGCCCACGGCGTCTATGACCAGCGGTCGATTCTTGCCGAACCGCAAAGCGAGTTCGAACGCAGCGTCCGCTTTGTCACGCGCAGATTTCTCGTAAAAAAAACCCTGCAACACACGGATATCGGGGTCATTAGGGGCCATCTTAAGGGCCTGGGCCATGAGGGTGGCGGCCTTGCTGGGGTTCTCCGCGGCGCTCAACACAGCGAGTCGTGCAAGCCGGCCCGCTTCATCACGTCCAGTCATCTGGTGGCGGTTGAGGACTTCGCTCGCAGCGATATCGTTGCCTTCTCGTACAAGTTTGTCGGCCTGAAACAGCCGCCAGCGTTTTGAAGCATTCGTGCGGCCGTGCCACCAATTGAACAAGTTGTCGAAGGCCGGGTAGCGTCCTTCGGCAACCAGGGCCTCGACCACGAGCAGGGCGGGATCTTCCTGCCAGCAAAACGCGTCGGGGGTCTCGCCGTGGATAGCCAGGAGGCCCGCAACGTCGCCCAACTTGTGCCGGGCGGTAATCTCGAGTTGGGTCAGCGGGGCGCGGAGACCGGCGTACGTCACCAAGGATTTTGCTTCACGCACAATTTTGATGGCCTGGGCGGACTCTCCAGACTGTAACAGCTTTTCGGCATCGAGATAGGTCTCGACGACAAGGCGACGCTGTTTTCGCCGAGGCTGGAGGAACCACCATCCGGCGAACGCCCCAGCCGCTAGAACCACCGCCAGCAGCAAGAACCACCCGGTGCCCCCCGAACCACTCCCTCCCCCGCATCCCGGCAGCAACACTATCCCCGCCATCAATACCGTCACGTGCCGCCATATCCGCATGTCGATCCCCCAAGTCGAGCCAATTCCTTATGGGTGACCCCCATAGCATAGCCAATTGGCCCGCCCACAACAAAGTATGCTTGCCTGCGCGTAAGTCCGAAATCATTTCGGACCTACTCTTGTAATCGCTACGGGTGCACCCCTACTATTATTCTCTTTCATCCTTCATATTTCATCCTTCATCCTTTTCCCCATACCCCAAACCCCATACCCCAAACCCGGTTTTTCACCCTTGCCTTTCCTCTCTCCCGGCTACTAAAATGCACCCAAGGAGGCATATCATGACCAACGGCGCAGTTAAGAAGGCCCGTGTACTTGCCGCGTTGGAGAATCGGGAGCCCGATCAAGTCCCGATCGGCGAGTTTTTCTGGACCAACTTTGTGCGCAGGGCTGCGGCCGAACTCGGGGGCGGCAAGAGTTTTAACCCGTACCATTATTGGGACCTCGACCTGATCGTCGTCAACCCGAACATGGATCCCCACATCGGCGGCATCCGTGTGCTCGAGCAAGGTGGCGACCGCAAGCTCGTAAAAACCGGGTTTGGCGCCACCATCGAGATGCGCGGCTCCTGCCCGATGCCCTACTACCTCGATTTCGACACCAAGTCTTACGACCAGATGGCCGAATTCCGGTTCGACGACCCACGCGACGAGCGCCGGTTTTTCCACGCCATCGACGACCAGATCAACGCCGTCGGCGACGCCCTCAACCAGGGATACCCGTCGTTCGTCGACCGAGTCAACGCGTGCGCGCCACACTACTGCGTCTTTGGCAGCGTCTGCGAACCCCACGAGATGATCTGGCGCATCATGGGCACCGAAAACGTCCTGCTCAAAATCGGTGAAGACCCGGACAAGGTGGCCGCGTTCATTGAACGCATCGGCGACTTCTCGGTAGGCATCGCCGAGGCCCAGATCAAGGCCGCAGAAGGAAAACTGGCCGGCCTCTACATCTGGGGCGATATCGCGTACGACCGCGGCATGTTCTTTTCACCCGACTACTGGCGCGCCGTCTACAAGCCGCAACTGGCCCGTTTATGCAAAGTCGCGCACGACGCCGGCCTGAAAACCATCTACCACGGTTGCGGAAACGCCTCGGCGGTCTTTGACGACATCCGCGACGCCGGCGTGGACGCCTACAACCCCCTCGAAGCCAAGGCCGGGCTCGACGTGGTCGACCTCAAACGCAGGTACGGTTCGGGCTGGGCGTTCAACGGCAACATCGACGTCCGAGTACTCGCCACCAACGACCGCGACCTCGTCCGTGCCGAAGTCCTCACCAAACTCAATGCGGCCCGCGGCGGCGGATACATCCTCCAGTCAGATCATTCCATCCCCGACAACGTCGACCCGAAAACCTACGACTACGTCGTCCGCCTCACTCGCGAATACGGCAAATACCCGCTGGATTTGGGCGAGTTCAATCGGACAATCGGTTAGTTACCCGATTTAAGTGGGCAAACCGTGGCGCCGGTGAAGAAGTCCGCCCGAACTTTTTCGAGAAAGGTCTTCCCGAAAGTTGTTTGGCGTGGTATGCTATTAGTGGAAAGGGAGAGTGTTGTAAGGCAGGGGAGTCTCATTGCCAGATGCGGTGCGGCCTTGCACCCGACGGGTATCAGGCGAAGTGGGATTAAAGGGAGAGCGCGATATGAAACCGAGAATCTTTGCATTAAGGCTTTTCTTTCCTGCAGTGCTTCTGGTATTGGCGCCGAATCTGTGCGCAGCCCAAACGTATATGGGAACCGCGAACGTGCTGATGGTCATTGTGGATTTTGCGGATGACACCGGCACGTTCGATGCCGCGGCGTTCGAGACCGATTGGCTGGCCCCGCTGTGCAATTTCTACAGCACCATGTCTGAGGGCCAATTCGCGCTCAACGTCACCTACTTTGACGAAGTGATCCGACTGGACAACCGCGAGTTCTACCACAAGTGTTTCTTGGGCGCCGCGTGCCGCGACCTGTGGAGCAGCGCGGACAACCCGCTCGAGACGCTCGTCGACGAGGGCCACATCCAGGCGACCGCCGACGGGTTAGTGCCGGCGGGCGGCGGGGCCGGCGACGTGTTTGACTGCGTCTTGTTTCTCACGGCGCAGGGCGTCAATTATTGGTTTCCCGGATGGAGCATCGAGAATCGGCGGACGACCGCAGACCCGACCAGCCACCGGTATCCCATGGGATACGCGGACCTCGACCTCAATAGCGACGGGGATTTCGACGCCGGCGAGTATGGCAATGCGTCCCATGAACTCGGCCACATGCTCAGCGACGTCTACACCCATCCGGCCGGGTATATCAGCGCGTACGAACTCATGGACAGTTGCTACCCGTGTGCGCTGGGTATATTCACCCGCGTAGACCATACCGCCTTGACTGGAAGCTTTCACAACTGGTTTTCGGGCTGGTTGCCGGCCTCGGCACTGGTCAAATTCACCCCGCCTACGGGCGGCACCGAGGTGCTTGCCCCGATCGAAATAGCGTCGCAACAGACCCCGGCCCCGCAGGGTATCCAAGTGCTGACCGGCGCCGGTTACTCCTACATTCTCGAATGCCGCCGGTTCATACCGCCCGATGAACTCATTGACACATGGCCCGACCGGCCCGCCGCGCGGGAAGGTGTGCTCATTCTGAAAGCGACACCGGGCGCCGATCCCGAAACGTGGCTGATGCTGGCCCCGGCGTATCCGGAAGAGGACCGATGGGAATCAAGCTATGTCGCTGGACAGACTTTCACCGACGCCGCCCGCGACCTCACGATCTCTGTCGGAGCCGCCGTCGGCGACGGATTCCCCGTGACGGTCACCTACGGGCCCGGAGCCACCGCGCCCATACCGGATGTGGCCATGATTCCGTGGCTCACCCCGCCCATGAATGACTACGAGACCGTCGACATTTGGGTCGACAGCCCCTGCAACGGGTATGAGCGTGATGCGCCGTGGGACGAGACCCGCCTGCGATACGGCCGGCGGGACGATCCCGAGCAGACCGTGATCGGTAACGGCGACGACCCATGCGCTAATGAGGTCAACCTGGTTTACGCCCGCGTCCGCAATTACGGAACCCAAGCGGCCACGAATGTCGTTGTCCATTTCGAGGTCACCAATCCGTTGGGCGTGGGCATTCGCGACGACACCGGCTGGACCCGGTTCGCTACGGTCACCCAGGCCGATTTCCCCGGCTTGGCCAGTATCGCGCCGGATGGGTTCGTCGATGTCAGCGCGGAATGGCGGCCGGAAGTCGCGTTTACGCCCGGTACGGAGCGGGTGGCGTGGCACAGTTGCCTGCGGGTCGTTGTGGATACGGTTTCGGGCGAACTCGTGACGTCCAATCAAGACGGGGACCGCGAGCAAGAGAACGTGGCCTGGTTTGAAATGCCGCGCCCGACAATCGCCACTCCCTATGAGCCTATCAATGAGAGCATCTTCCTGGCCAACAGCGCCAACGTTCCCCGCGAGTTCTACCTCTCCGTCGATTCCGCCCTGCCCGACGGCTGGAACCTCGATATCGCCGGGGGCGAAACCCGGTTTCTCCTCGATGCCGGCGAAGCGCGAGACATACCCGTCCAGTTGACCGCCCCGCCCGAGACGCCTGTCGGCAAAAGTTATTTCGTCAAAGTCCGCGCGTATTCCGTCGAGGAGGGAGGCGCACCCGACAGCTCGATACAGCGATACGACAGCATCGAGGTGGCCGGCGTCTTGCTTGCCGCGCAAACCGTCCTGGAAACCACCTTGTCCATCTCCGCAACGCTCGAGGGTTCCACCCTCAACGTAACCGGAACCATGACGCCGCCCGTACCCGGCGCTACCGTCGCGATTCGTTACGAGCCCCCGAGCGGCCCCAGCCTCCTGCAATTGGTTGCGGTAGACAACGCCGGCAAGTTCTCGCACCAGTACGCCCAGGCCTATGCGGGCCGATGGGGTATCCGCGCGATCTGGCAGGGCGATACCGAGCACGCCAGCGCCCTTTCCAACAAGCTTATTGTGAATATAGTCGGGCCCGGAGGATGTTTCGGCGGTGCCACCATGGCCCTCGACTGCCCGTCGCCGCGGAACGTTGGCGAGATTCTCCCCTTTGTGCTGGTCCTTTTCGCATTCGGCCTTCTCGCGCGCCGTGCGAAACGTGCTACTTGAGAGATACCCGAGGCGGACGACAACGAAACCATCGCTGCCCTCCGCCTCAACTTATTGTCCATGGCCGTTTGCCGTTTCGGGAAAATGGCCTCGACAGTCGAGGTCGACTAGTGACCCACGGCTATTTCACCCGCTTCAATTCGAGCGGGTAGCTCACCCCGGCCTGGTTCCATTTTCCTCGCAATATGTTGCCGTCTTGCAGGGTCACATCAAGAACTCCAAGAATCGACTTGGCCTCGAGGATCAAATGGTCGCCCTTGAGACTGGTCTCTTCGACCGGAATATCGTTCACGCCCTGGGAAACAGAATCGATGGAAGCCTTGATAATTCCGTCGGGTCCCGCAGTTAGCTTGAAAAGGAGCTCAAACTTCTGGCCCTGGGCATCAAGCACCCCGTTCCAGTTCCCGACAACTTTCGAGGTGTCCGATGCCGATGATGTTGGTGCGGAACCGCCCGTCTGTTTCTCGGATGGCTGACACGCGACCACCACTGCGGACACAAGAAGGGCAACCACTACTCGCCCAACGATCTTCATTGTTGTTTCCTCCCAGTGTTTCACACAGGGCAATCGTAGCCCGCTCCAAATCAGTTGTCAACCACCCACCGGCCAGTATCACTGACACGCTTCGTCTATTATGGCGATGATGGTGGCCTCGACCTCTTGGGCCACATCCCGCAATCGCTTGTTGTGAAACAGGCTCAGCATAAACGTCGGCTTTATGGTCGACACGCAGATTTTCCCGCCCTGTTCATAGACGCATATGCGGCATGGCAACGCATTCGCAATGGACATGTCCGCATCCAACACCTTCTTTGCCTGGACGGGATTACAGACTTCAAAGACACGGCATTCATGGTCGAACGCGACGCCCTTTTCAACCATCTTTGCCTTGAGATCGTGCACGCCCAAAATGCCAAACTTGTGTGCCGCCACCGCCGCCTCCAGTTTCACAATCACTTGGCCCAACGTATTCCCAGATTCCCTCGCATATAGCATCAGTCTGTCTCCTTGCCGGCGTTTGTCGCATACGCCCGTTCTTTCTAAACAATTCAACAACTGATTACTGCTCCCTGATTCCTGATTCTCGATCTCATGCGGCGCAAGTTCCGGCGACGGCGCCGGATGTCCACGCCCATTGGAGATTGTAGCCGCCGGAATCGCCGTCGATATCGAGAACTTCGCCCGCGAAATACACGTCGGACGCTATTTGGGACTCAAGCGTTGCGGGGTTCACTTCGCTTACGTCCACGCCGCCCGCGGTGACTTGCGAAAACATCCAGGATTGCGTTCCGGAGCACGGGATTGTCCATGCCTTCATCGCCGAGACGATACGGTCGATCTCCGCAGGCGTCAGATCGCCACATGGCCGTTGCGCGTTCTCGATTCCAGCCATTTTAAGCAAGACCGGGATCAGCCTTTTGTGGATCAAGCCCACGAAGCTGAAGTCCACGGTCTTTCCCGGCTTTTTTTCGATGCGGTTGCGAATGAAGCCGGCCAGTGCGGCATCCGAGAACGACGGGAACAGGTCGATGCGCAGTTGCGTGTCGCGGTTCTTCAGGGTGGATTCCGATACGGCCCGGCTCAGTTGCAGGATCGCCGCGCCCGAGATGCCGTACTTGGCGAAAAGCAGATCGCCCATCACCTCGCGCTCGAGCTTTCCGTCCACCCAGACCCCGGCACGCCCATTCAGGCCGATCCCCGCGATCTGGTTGAGATAGGCCGCATCCAGCCGCACCGGAACCAGTGCGGGGAACGGCTCGACGATGGTATGGCCCAGCGCCTCAGCCAGTTTGAACCCGCCGCCGTTCGACCCCAGGTTGGGCGACGACTTCCCGCCCGCGCACACGATGACGCGGTCCGACTCAAAGAACCGCCCGTCACCGCAGACGCACTCCAGCCCGTTGCGCCCGCGTTCGATGCCGTGAACAACGGCCTCGCATAGTTCCTCGACCCCCAGTTGCGCCATCTCATAGCGCAGCACGTCCAGCACGCTCGAGGCCTGCCGGCTGGACGGAAACAGTTTCCCATCCTCCTCCTCCTGCACGCATACGCCGAGTTCGTCGAAAAACGCCAGCGTCTCATCGAGCCCAAACACCTTGAACAGACCGGTTACGAACTCCGGGCGGCAGCCGTGATAGTGCGAGGAATCAAGCTGCCGGTTGGCCAGGTTGCAGCGCCCGTTGCCCGTTGCCAGCAACTTCTTGCCGACCCGCTGCATCCGCTCCAGAACCTTAACTCGTGCGCCCTTGCGCGCGGCCATAATCGCCGCAACCATCCCCGAGGCCCCGCCACCAATTACGATGATGTCTCTCATGCCCGCTCCCCTGGATTAACCTGATGATAGGAACGCATCCTACCATAGCTGTAAATGCCGGTCGAGGGGACGTCTTGACACAGGATTGTGGGCGCTATACCAACTGACCTGCCGGCTTGGCGACCTCTGCGGAGAGAAGGTGATCCCGTATGGATTTTTCATGGGCGACACCGTGACTTTTCTGCCTATTTCACTGACAGTTTTCATTCTTCTGGCGAAACTCATGGGGTGGTTCATGAGAACGAAGCAGCAAGAGGAGGATGCGCCCCCTCCCGCGCCCTTGACCAGGGACCAGGAACTCCTGATGTAAACCAGGGACGCCTTGCCCGCGCTGCGTGCCACGGCGGACTAACCAGAAGCATCCCCCGGGCCGCGAGGGTTTCCCAAACCGTGGTGGCGTCGAGGTCGAGTTTTTAGGGAAGCCCGCTACAGTGCGCCTATGAATTCGGCTAGAGGAATAACAGTCGCTCTTTCCGCCAATGAATAGCGCTTTTCACCCGGATAAACTACATTGAGTTCGTCCAGTTTCAGATCGGCCAAAGCAATGCGCATCGACGGTGTTAACGTGGGGGCATCCGCACGCTTACATTCAACACCTATGCGGCGGCCTTTCTTGAAAAGCACAAGGTCAATCTCTGCGCCGCTGTGCGTGGCCCAGTAGTACGTATCATCCGGATGAAGGGCTTTGATGACCTCCTCAACGGCATAACCCTCCCACGAAGCCCCCACTTTCGGATGTAGCTCCAAGTCGCGCCGGCTGCCAATGCCCAGCAACGTGTGCAGCAGCCCGCTGTCACGTATATAAACTTTCGGCGCCTTGACCTGACGTTTGCTGAGATTCTCAAACCACGGGGGCAACTGCCGCACCATGAATACGCCCGTCATGAGGTCAAGGTAGCGCCGGACGGTGGATTCATTAACGGCCAAAGCGCGGCCCAGTTCGGCGGCGTTCCACGTCTGACCGTGATAATGAGCCATCATGCTCCAAAAACGCCGCAATGCCATGGCGGGAATGGTTACGCCCAACTGCGGCATGTCACGCTCAAGAAAGGTCTGCAAAAAGTTCCGCCGCCACGAGATCGACGCGGTTTCCGTGCGCGCCGTATACGATAATGGAAAACCGCCACGCAACCAGTGCCGAGGCTGCGCCGCGCCGCCAAGATCCGTTAGGCGGAAGCCTTCAAGCGGAACCGTTTCCAAACGGCCCGCCAGGGTTTCAGAAGACTGTTTCAACAAATGCGGCGACGCGCTCCCAAGAATGAGGAATCGAGCAGGGAGAGGTCTGCGGTCCGCCAAAACCCGCAGCAGAGGAAACAGATCCGGCCGACGCTGGATTTCGTCGATTATGACCAGCCCTTTGAGCGGACGCAATGCGGTTTCCGGCTCCGTAAGGCGGGCGAGGCTCGCAGGGTCTTCCAAGTCGAAATAATTGAGGGATTCGACGGCCACAAACTCGCGCGCCAACGTCGTCTTGCCGCATTGCCGCGGCCCCAGCAACGCTACGATACGGCTGCGCGTGAGAGCGACACGGACTAATTCGAAGTCTGTCTTGCGGGAAATCATGCCCTAATTATACACCATGAAAATCCCGCAGTCAACACTGCATTTTCACGGTGAGTGCAACACCACTCTATTCAGACTCTGTACGGGCCACAAATGTGCGGTCTGCCCCTTAGCAGCCCGTGGTAAAAGTCTCGTGACGGCGCGCGCAAGCCATTTAGCACGGGATCAAGGCCCGACACCGCAGGAAAAGTGCCTCCTTTTCTTGCCCACCCGCTGCATCCGCTCCATAACCTTCACCCTCGCGCCCTTGCG
>DATKVG010000125.1:0-35122 GCA_035530195.1 Bathyarchaeia archaeon
CCATTCGTTGCCGCGCAAATCGCTTCGGCTTGAATTCCACGCACCTCGGATCTCGAGCTCTTTGTGGAGAATGGCCCAGTAGGCGTCCTGGGACAGTTTCATGTCGCCCGCGGGATTTCCGAGCAGGACGACGCGGCCGAAAATCCCGGCGGCGGCTAGGCAGGATTCGACGGCAGCGGGGCTGCCGGCCGCGTCGATGGCGACGTCGGCGCCGCCCGCGGCGGTGTTTTGAACCCAATCGGCCACGCTTCCGCTGCGCGCGGGGTTGAACGTGCGGTCGAACCCGAGTTGCTGTGCGAACTCGAGCTTGACATCGTCGATATCGGCGAGGAGGACGTCGCCGGCCTTGTCAATGCGCGCCCACATGGCCACCATCAGGCCAATGGGGCCGGCTCCCATGACGAGCACGGTGTCGCCGGGCTCGATGGCAGCTTGCCGGACGGCGTGGAGCGCGACGGCGCAGGGCTCGGTCATCGCGGCTTCGTCGAACGTGACGCGGTCGGGCAGGGGAACGAGGTTCCACTCCGGAACGCGGACGTATTCGGCGAACGCGCCATCGGACCGGGAGCCGAGATAGTCGTAGTCGGCGCATTGGGCGAACGTGCCGGCCTCGCATGCGGCGCATTTACGGCACGGGATCAGCGGAAAGACCGTGACGGAGCGGCCGACAAGGCCGGCGCCGGTTCCGTCGGGGCCTGCGGCGGCGACAACGCCGGAGAATTCGTGGCCGGGAATAATGGGAAACCTGTAGGTGCCCTTCGAGAAGACGCGCGGGATGTCGGACCCGCACACGCCGCAGGCTTTGACTTCAACCAGGACTTCGCCGGGCCGGGGCGACGGCATTGGCACTTCTTCGTAGCGCAAATCGGCGACTCCGTGCAGGACACAGGCTTTCATTTGTGCACCTCTTTATGGTCTTGCATAAACTTAATAACGGTCGCGCGGGAGCGCGACCCCACCAACTCAGTTACTTGACGCTAAAGCCGCGTATACGTCCGGGGCGAGGGCTTGAAACAGGGTCCAGACGCAGGGGTTTGAGTAGTAGTTGATGCCCCATTTGATGGCGCCGGTTTTTGGGTCGAGACTCCACGAGATATTCCACGGCGTGCGCTGGTTGAGCAGGATGCTCGAGTAACTTTTCTCGAATAAGCTGATGGCGTCGGCGGTCCGGCCGGCGAATGCGGCCATGGCGCAGAAGTTCCACGTCTCGCCGATGGTGAGTACGGCGGAATGGCCGGGGAACGTCGTATCGGGCTTTCCGTCGGGCGTGACACCGTTGACGGTGCCGTACTCGGTGGCGGCGGCGTTGAGACGCAGGACGGCGGAGATGTGCGAGTCGATGCGCTCTTTGGGTAGCAGGTCGCCGAGGCCGGCGGCGTAGGCGAACCATTGGCCGCACAGGCCGTTGGCGAGGAGGGTGTCGCTTTTGCGCTTGCCGGCGGGGTCGTTGTAAAGACGGTAATAGCGCGCGCGCGCGTCGCCGGCCCACAGTTTGTCTTCGAACGCGGCGCGGCCGCGCTCGAACCATCCGCGGAGTTCGTCGGCAAACGGTTGATCGTTCTGGAGCTTGGCGATTTCCTCGCCGGCACGGAGCGCGGCAAGCCAGATACTGCCGGTGTATGCACTCGTGCCCCACCACGGCCAGATGTCATAGTACTGGTTTGCGGGGAATCCTTTGTCGCTGCCGGGATCCTCATTGACCAGTCCGTCGCCGTCTTTGTCGAGCGTCATGGCGTACCGCAGGGCCTTTTGGACGCGGTCGTACATCAGGAATGAGGGGTCGCCGGTAAGCCGATAGTTGCGCCAAGCGGTGAGGACAAACTCGGGGCTGACGATCGGGTGCTGGACGTGAAAGTACGGCGAACGCGAGCCCGCGGGCGAGCCGAATCCAAACGGGATCTCGCCGGTTTCGGCCTGTGCGGCCGCCACGGCCCGCATGGTGGCTTTTTCGAGGTCGGGCCACATCAGCGCCAGCGGAAACGACCCGTTGAACCGGCACACGAACGTCTCGGTGATGGGGCAGCCGGTGAACGATTCGCTCTGGAAGAAGCGGCCATCGTCGATCCACCACGAGTTCCGCGGAAGGATGTAGAGGCTGTTGATGACGGCGTCTTTAAGGAGGCCGGGGACGTTGCTCGAGTAGATTTTTTCCTGCCACGCGATGACGCGCTCTTCGAGTTGTTTCGCGTTGGGCAGCGCGGCGGCTATTACGGCGCCGGCGTCGGCGTACTTGGCGTAAGAGTGGCGCAGCCGCTCGCCGTCGCTCGAAATCCATTCCGGAAAGTTCCAAGCCAAGGCTAACGTGACAATGGAAGATTCGCCAGGGGCGAGCGTTTTCTTCGCGGTCGCCTTCGTGACAGTTCCCTGGGTGCGGACAGCCTGGATAGTCCAATCGTCGGTATCGGCGCGGGCCGCAATGGCGACGGAGCCGTGGGGCGCAATCGTCTGCAAGCCGTCTGAAATACTGACTACGGAGTCATCGATTTGGCGGGCTTGCTTGTTTAGCGAGACCCATTGGCCTTCCGCGGCGAGGAGGTGGGCATTGGGCCAGGTGGAGACGATGCAGCCGATGGCGTCTGGTGCTTGCAACATCAGCATCGGTTGGTCATCGTTACCGGCAAAGACTATTCCCAATTCCTCGAACTTGGCCTGTTGCCTCTCGGCGTGCTTCGGCCCGCCGAGGTCGGCATTGATGCAGTAGCCAAACCGCAGCATGTCAATGGGCTGTCCGGAGACGTTGCGGATGGAAAAGATCATCTTGACGGTGTCTTTGCCATGCTGAGCGACCTGGAGGCTGACCTCGATCTTCCCATCCGCCGTTGTTGCAGGAAGCGAGGAACCGGAAAGGCCATAGCCGCCCGAGGGCCCGCGGCCGGCGCGGTGTTTGTCGTAGTCCAGTTGCCAGAAAATCTGTCCGATTGTTGGCGCGCCGTTGAGCGCGGCCGACTGGCGCCTGTGGGTCTCCCAATCGAACCCGCCGAGGCTGTCCAGCAACAGGTCTTTAATCTCGCCTATTGTGTAGGCGCGGCCTTCGGGCGCTTCGGCGCCTTCCAGTGGGTCGTGCGGAAGGAACGAGCGAACATCGATTTTGAAACCCGGTTTTTTAGAGGCAGCGAATTTCAGGAAAGGCGTTACCAGCCACGTCTCTCCCGGTGCAAGCGTTTCCTTCTGCCAGCACAGGGCGCCTTCCACATTGCCTGTCGCTTCAAGCGAGGCGTTACGGGACTTCTCCCATTGCATCCCCACCTCGACCGGTTTATCTTCCTTGCCTTCGTTTGTGACGCGGAACCGGAACAGCGCCACGGGCAGGCCTGAGGTTTCGGCATCATGCGGGATTACGGGGGCGAAGGCGCGCAGATAGACGCGGACGTTCTCGAACGTACTGCCGAAGTCGACGTCGGCGGCGGGGTAGTGGCCCCAGAACCGCAGCGACTGGGAGCTTTCCGCATTGGGCCGCAGGTCGATGCTTCGCCCCGCCACGTTGACCGACAGGTGCGAAGAAAGATTGGTGGGCCGCGGTTTGAGCCAGTTGTTTTCGATGGTGTTGTCGCCGAATGTGGCGGCGGATGTGAAATCGATGAAGCCGGTGCCGAGTCCGCCGAGCGGCATAGCGCTCGAGGCTTCGCCGGGTTGGTACCAGGCGCCACACACGGGCGCCGAATAGCCGGGCGCACTGAATGTTTCAAAGTTGGGCGCGGATCCGGCCGCGAGAAAAAGTATCAACATGGACGCCATTTTCATGTTCTCCCGTTTGTTACAGGATAGCGCCCGAATAAGCCTGACACAAGCCGGTGTTATTCCGGATTTCCCATTTGAAAAAGACATCTGAAGATCCACCGGAAACGTTTAACCCTATGAACAAAGGGTGTTCTCAGGGTGGTGACACAAAACGGCAGGAAATCCAATGGGTGAAGCGAAAAAGACGGCGTTGCACGTCGAATTTGACCGAAGTTTGAAGCTGGAGTTTCATGGTTCCACAATTACGAGCAACGCGGGTCTTCTGGCATATCGTGAGTCGGATGACGCATTGGGACTGACGGTGATGGCGGATGAGGTCTTCGACGATTGGCGCACCGGGGAGAATACACAACACACGCTGACGGCCTCGCTACGTCAGTCCGTGTTCAGTCGCTTGGCGGGTTATGAAGATACGAACGACGCTGAACGGCTGAGCGTGGATCCCGCGCTGCGTCACGTCGTTGGTGGACATGCTAAGCACCGCAACGCGGCTTCCCGGAGCCACATGGGTCGCTTCGAGACCGAAGTTCTGACCGAACCGCATCACGTCAACGCCCTTATCGACCTGTCGGGCAAGTGGATTGACCGCGTGCGGGAGCGCAAACCGATTCGTGAATTGATTTTGGACATGGATAGCTGGGTCAGTGAGACGTACGGTTCTCAGGAAGGCACGGCATTCAACGGGCACTTTGGCTGCACCTGCTATCATCCATTGTTTTGTTTCAACCCGTTCGGCGACCTCGAACGGGCTTTGTTGCGCAAGGGCAACGTTCACAGCGCCCACGATTGGCACAGTGTACTGGATCCCGTCGTGGCTTGGTATCGCGATGCGGACATCCGTCGTTTTTTCCGGGGCGATGCTGCGTTTGCGAACCCCGAGATCTACGGTTTTCTTGAGGAGGAAGAGTACCGGTATGCAATACGTCTTCCAGCCAACCAGAACCTTCAACGCGCCATCGAACATTTGCTCACGCGTCCGGTTGGCCGACCGTCTAGAGCGCCGAAGGTCTTCTACGAGAGTTTAGGTTCGTGAAGTTCTACAATGGGAGGGGTACAGCGGAACAATGGATCAAGGAAGGCAAGAACGCGGTGAAATGGACTCGGCTGTCGCGTCACGATTTCGTAGACAACCAGGTCCGGCTGCAACTGTTCGCCTTGGCATATAACCTGGGCAACTTCCTTCGCAGGCTGGCACTACCCCAAAGCGTCAAGCACTGGTCGTTGACGACGCTGAGGGAGAAGATGGTGAAGATTGGTGCCAAGGTCGTGACCCACGCACGATATATTACGTTTCAGATGGCCGAGGTGGCCATTCCCCGGCGACTGTTCAAAACGATCTTGCGCCGGATCTCACGACTCGCCCCGCTCAAACCCGTGCCGACATGATCATGATGGCGTTTGCAGAAATCGAAACACGCCAAGATTTGATGGAGAGCTGCGCCCCAATTCGTACAAACAGCTCTCACGGTCGCCCTCGATGGCTGTTATTGAGACGCAAAGGACCTCAAAGGGCGGTCATGGCAGCAAGAACCGTTTTGAGACCCTCGGGTGCTTTCTTCTAAGATGGTAGAAAAGTTGTCCGTGATGGTCGTGGGCAAACGCATATGGGAAATGTCAGATCAAACTGCGCGAACTCAAACCGTAGCGCGCATACGGGTCGGATTCACGATGTTCAACACGCGTGGCAATGGAAGGCACAGACGATGACTACCGTTGAAGAAGCGAGAGAGACGGTCTGCAAGACCGGTATGCGGCTGGTTGAGTTGGGCCTTGTGCCAGGCACTTGGGGCAATGTGAGTCTCCGAATCGACAATGAAAGGATGGCCATCACACCCAGCGGCCTCGACTACGGAAACATCACGCCTGAAGACATTGTCCTGGTGAATCTCCGTGATGGGACCTATGAAGGCCCCAAACCATCTAATGAGAAGAGGCTCCACGGAGCCATCTATCTGGCGCGCAAGGAAGTGAATGCCGTTATCCACACCCATTCTCCCAACGCCTCGACGGTGGCGGCCGCGAGACGGGAAGTCCCGCCCATTCTGGAGGATCTGGTGCAAATTGCGGGGCCGACCGTTCGGGTCACCGAATATGCGATCGCGAGCACAAGGAAGGCCGCGAAAAATGCGGTCAAGGCATTGGTGGGACGGAGCGCCGTTCTTTTGGCCAATCATGGTGCCGTCTGTGTCGGAAGAACCATGGAAGAGGCGGTTACCTGCTGCCAGGTCCTCGAGAAAGGATGCAGGAGCTTTATCGAAGCAGAGTTTCTGGGTGGCGCCAAATCGATCAATCGGTTTGAGGCCGCCCTGATGCGGCAGTACTACCTAAGAATATACTCGAAGCAACGCTGACAAGTACGAGTCTGAGCGGGGAGGTCCGGATGGCGGATAGCTGTATCGCGGTGCTTGATGTGGGCAAGTCAAACAAGAAGGTTGTCGTATACGATGACCAACTAAGACCGCTCGAAGCAGTCTCCAAAACCTTTGATGTGCAGTTTGACCAAGGCGTCTTATGCGAACCGGTGGAGGAGACCGCGGCCTGGTTCTTCGCAAGTCTGAAGGCGTTGTCAACCGAGCATGTCATCAAGGCGGTGTCGGTGTCTTCTCACGGCGCCGCCTTCGCTTGTTTGGATGAAAAGGGTGCCTTGGCCTTGCCGGTATTGTCCTACATTTACGATCCTGGGGAGAAGTTTCATCACCAATTTCATGAACGTTTCGGGTCCCCTGATGAACTGCACAAAAAGATGGCGACGCCATTTATGCCGGGCCTGGGATGCATCGCCAAAGGCGTGTATTACCTTCAGGAGAAGCATTCCGAGGCTTTTTGCCGTACGGAAACCATCCTGAATCTCCCGCAATACTATGGGTTTCTACTCACGGGCCAAAAAGGAACCGAGTACACGTATCTCGGCACGCATACGTATCTCTGGGACTTTGACCGGTGGAATTATTCCGTTATGGTCGATCAACTCGGTATTCGGGCGAAGCTGCCTCGAACCGTCTCGAAACCATGGGACGTACTGGGCACCGTCACACCGGATGCGGCCCGTCAGACGGGCCTATCCGAGGATACGATCGTCACGCTCGGGATCCATGATTCCAATGCATCTCTGCTTCCTTATCTTATCAAGACCGCGGAGCCTTTCGCCCTCAACTCCACAGGAACGGTGATGGTGGCTATGCGCCCGGCGGAGCAAGTCCACGTGACAGACGACATGTTGGGGAAGGCGATCTATTACAACGCGAGCGCATTTTCGCAACCCGTGCGCACATCGCTATTCCTTGGGGGATTGGAATTCGATACGTATCTTGGCGAGTTTCAGAGAGTCCACGGCCAGCAGGAATTCCCGGGGTTCGACCGCGACCTCTGCGAAAGAATCCTGAAAGAACGAGCGCATTTTATCCTTCCGTCCCTGATCCCGTTCGGGATCTTTCCCCAGTCCCGTGCCCGAATTGTCGATGGGCAGCAAACCTATTCCCTGGGCGACGTGACGGGCAGCAACCAGCCACCCTTTATTGACGATTACGGCCATGCATGTACCGTACTGACGCTTTCTCTTGCCATACAGTCCAAGCTGGCACTGGAGCAGACCGGATTGCAGGAAGGCGACACCGTCTTCGTTGAGGGCGGCTTTCACAAGAACGACTGCTATACGACGTTTCTTTCCAACTTGCTTCCGAATTCGCGGGTGGCTTGCTCCAGCCTCGATGAAGCAACCGCCTTTGGCACAGCGCTTCTAGCCAAAGCGGCGCTAGAGGGAAAGCGACCGGATGAGATGGGCGCGTACTTCGAGCTTGAGACACGGACGGTGGAGAAGTGTGGATTAGGCCATCTGGCGGAATACTGTGAGACCTTTTTGAGGCATGTGGCATAGAGTTGAAAACGCCATTTCCCGTTATATTTGGGGACGGTTGCAAGAGATCTTCCCCCAGGAGTAACCGTCCAACTACGCCGCCCGTGCACTACCGGTTCAGCGGTGGTTCCAGCAGCTTTGAATCACATCCATCTGGTGCGTTTGCAGGATTGCACCGTGCCGCGAGGCCGCCTGGAAATTGGACCACATAGCCGTTTTCCTTGTTGGCTTCCCCGGGTGGAAAATCGGTACTGAGGATATGGGCGCCGCTGGCCAGAGCCTTTTCGAACCGGCCTTCCTCTTGCCGGAGCCCCTCGTCGACCCGTGTGCGGACGTAGTAGCCTTTGCGCACTAGAGCTTGGATACATTCGACATTGGGGTGATCGGCCGTTATTCCCGACGCAATGCTATCCGTCGAAACTTGATCGAGCCGTGCGCGACTAGTAGGATCACGAACGGCTGGGGCCATAGGCCGCCATTCGGCGGGCGCCAAATGGGACGGCCGGTTGCATAAAGGATGGGCACAGTTGAACATTTCTCTTGACGGCGATTGGACACTGGTGCTGGACCCCGAAGATCAGGGGATCGCGCGGCGCTGGTTCCAGGAACCGGATATGCGTGAGGCGGTGCAGGCGCGCGTCCCGGCCGTGTGGGACCTGTGGGCGCCTGATTACGATGGCGTGGGCTGGTATTTCCGGCGTTTCGATGCGGGGGCGGAGTTCCGCGGGCAGTACGCGGAATTGCGGTTCGAGGCGGTGGATTATTACGCCGAGGTGTGGCTGAACGGCGAGCGCCTCGGCGAGCACGAGGGGGGCTACACGCCGTTTGCGTTCGACGCTTCCGCGGCGCTTCGCGAGGGCGACAACCTGCTGGCGGTGCGCGTGATCGATCCCGACGGGCCAACCGGGTTCGGCGATTTCCGCGCCGGCGAGTTCCCATCAAGCAAACAAACCGGCTACTGGAGTTTTGCGGGCATCTGGGGCGGCGTGTCATTGATCAGCCAGCCGCTCGCCCATATCCGGGACGTTTTCATTGAACCGGACATCCGCAGAAAGCGGATTGCCGTCACGGTCGACACCTCCGAGCCCGGCGATATCCGCGCGAGAATCGAAGGTACGCCTTTCATCGCGGAGGGTAAGCCCGGCCGGATCGTGGTCGAGTTTCCCGAACACGAGTTATGGTCGCCGGACACGCCAAACCTCTACACGCTCAAGTGCGAACTGATCCAGGACGGCCGGCCGGTTCACGAGACGTCGACCCGGTTCGGGATGCGCGAATTCACCGTCAAGGAAAACCGCTTCTACCTCAATAATCACCCGATATTCATCAAGGGCGTCCTGCATCAGCCCGACTACGCCCGGTCGCTCGCCGGGCCGGAGACGGAAGGGGTGGCGCGGCGCGAGTTGCAGGCCGCCAAAGACGTGGGGTTCAACCTGGTCCGGCTTCACATCCGGCCGGCGGCGCGGATCACGCTCGAGTTGGCGGACGAGATCGGTTTGCTGCTTTACGAGGAGCCGGCGATCGGGTGGATTAAGAATTCGCAATGGATGCGCGAGCGGTGCGAGCGGGAAGTGCGGGAGATGATCCTGCGCGACCGCAACCACGCGTCGGTCGTGGTCTGGGGTATGCTGAACGAGACGGGCAACGCCGGTTATGTTACGGGCGGCGGCGCGCAGTCGATCAAAGACGATTTGTGCCGGCTGGCGCGGTCGCTCGACCCGAGCCGGCTCATCATCGACGACAGCGGGGGCGCCAATGCGTCGCGTGAGCCGGCGCGGCTGATGCGGCCGTACCACGACGAATTCGAGCCGTACGACGACCTCCACATTTACCAGCGTGCGCCGGTCGACCGGGACATCGAACTCTACTACACGAACAACGGCCAGCCTAACCTGCTGTACTTCCTCTCCGAGATCGGCTTTGGGGGCATGGAAGACCTCGTCAACGTCATTGGCCACTACGGGGAGCAGCGGCGCCAGCTTAAGGACGCGCGGTTCCTCGAGGCGATGCTCGATGCGATGCTGCGCGGGTATGAGGAAAGAAGCCTCGACCGGGTGTTCGGGTCGTTCTCGAACTTTACGGCGGCGGCGCGCGAACTTCAGTGTGACGCGGCGCGCCACCAAATCGATGCGTGCCGGGCCAACCCCAAGCTGGCGGGATATGTCTACACCCAGTTGTGCGACGCGGGGCACGAGTTCTGCGCCGGCATGCTCGACCGCTGGCGCCGGCCCAAGCCCGTCGTGGACACGCTCCGGCAGGTGAACCGGCGGATGCGGCCCATTATCCAACTCCCGCGGACGAACCTGGCGCCGCGCGAGGAGGTGCCGGTAACGGTGACGCTGATCAATGAAGAGCACGTCGAGGGGCGCGCGGATCTCTCGCTGCAGGTGGTTGGGCCGACCAACCAGGTGCTCTGGAAGAAGAAGCGGGGCGCGAAAATCCCGAGAAGCGGCAAAGAACTCTGGACGGGCACGATTTCGGCGTCGGGTTCGCCGGGAACGCACAAGTTCGTCGTGCGATTGTTGCAAGGGGTGACGTGCCTGGCGGAAAGTTTGGTGGACCTGCACGTGTTCGAACCGGCGGAACCGTGCAATGTGAGCATTAACATCCTCGACCCGCAGCACGCGTACACCGACAAGTGCGCCGCGCTGACGCGGATTGGGACGGTGGCCGCGCCCGTACACGTGGTGCCGCCGCTGGCCAACACGATCCGGGCGTATCCGGACAACGAACTGGCGCAGATCCTGGCGCAGGCCAAGGGCGGTGCGGTGGCGATAATTTTTGGGCCGCCGGATGACTGGAACGATCTGGCGGATCGGCTGGACCCCTCGATCCGGGCCACCAGCAAAGACGCGGTCGGCGCGTTCCTTGGGGCGTACCACTACGTGAAGTTCCACCCCGTGTTCGATTCGCTGCCGGCCCGCGGCCTCATGCGCCAGCCCTACCGCAACACGGTGCCGCCGAAAACCTTCATCGAGGCCGGCGACGAAGACATCTGCGGGACGTTCGACACGTCGCCTGCGGGCGCGGGCCAGTACATGATGGAGGAGAGCCGGTGGTGGGGCAACGACATCCTGATCCGGAAGTACGGCAGCGGGCGCATCGTGTTCACGCATCTGCGCATCCTCGAGAACCTGGGGCAGGACCCCGTGGCCGACCACCTGTTCGTGAACCTGCTCAAGCATTTCTCGCGGCGGTCGGTTCCGCCCGAAGGGTTGTATCCGCTCGATCAGAAGGCGGTCGAGTGGCTGCGGCGCGAGCGGAACGATCGCATACGGCGGTGGATGGTGATCGGCCCGTTCGCCAACTCGGGCGACAAGGGACACGGCACCGCCTATCCGCCGGAGCAGAACGTCCAGTTCGAGGCGACCTACCCCGGCTGGTACACGCCGGTCCACTGGAAGCCGTGGCACTCGAGGGCGGAAGACGCGCACGTCGTGGACCTACAGCAGGTGTTCACGCCCGTTTACGAGTACTACCCGCGGTTCGACTACGGCACCGGATACGCCTACGCCGAAATCACCAGCGACAAACGCGTCGACGCCATCGCCAACCTCGGCATCCAAGACGCGACCAAGGTCTGGTTGAACGGCAAGCTGGTTTATGAGACGGACCGGCAGGTCCCGCATGACCAGTTTGCCAACGACTCCGCCGAGTGCACGTTCAAGCACGGCCGCAATACGCTGCTGGTGAAAGTGTCCAAGATCCCGGGGCCGTTCAAATTTGCGATCGATTTTGAAGTGGCGCGGGAACCGCTGGTTCTGAAATGGTGGAAATAACAGTGGACACTGTGGACATGGTGGACATTGTGGACGAGTTGGCAAGCCGAAGGTGATTAAGCGCTCGATCTGCAAAAAGCGGGGACAGACACGGTTCCAAACTGCCGGAACCGAATCAGTCCCCGTTTTTTGTTAGCTGGCGAGGTATGCGTCGATAGATTCGCGGAGTGTTTTGAAAATCCAGGCACGCTTTGTGTTGTCGGATTCGAGCAGGGTAACTCGGAATCCGTTGTGACGGCAATGGAACCCGGTGAGGGGGACGACGACGATGCCCGTGGCGCCCATGAGGTAGTAAACGAACCGTTTGTCGGGCGAGACGCCTTTGGCGAAGGCTTCGATCCGGGTTCGGATCGCGGTGTTTTCGATGGGGAGGGTCTGGTTGTTGTTGAGGACGCCTTCTTTGAACATGACGGTCACGTAGAACGCGCCGCTGGGTTTGTTGACGATGACGGCGTCGCAACCATCGAAATATTTGCAGGCTTCGTCGGCCCTCGAGCGGAACATGGCGGCGCGCTGGTCGAGGTGGCCCTGGTAGCGGGTGTCGCCGATGACGCGTGGTATGGACATTTGGGGCAGCGTGGTTGAGGAGACTTCGAGCCGCTTGGCGGCGAGGAGGCTGTTGGCGTAGGTGGCGAAGTTTTCGTCTTTGCCTTTGTTGAGAACCTCGAGCCAGCCGCACCTCGACCCGGGCCAGGGGTATTCTTTGCTGATCCCGCGCATGGCCAGCGCCGGCACGTCGCCGACCCACTGGCTCATGTGCAGGCGTGGGCAGCCGTTGTACACGATGTGGGCGTAGATTTCGTCGGCAATCAGAAACAGGCGGTACTCGCGCGCGATTTCGGCGATCTCTTCGAGCACGTCGCGGGGATAAACCGCGCCCGTGGGGTTGTCCGGGGAAAGTAACAAGATCCCGGCAATCGAATCGTTGTATTTCACCTTGTTGCGGATGTCATCGACGTCCGGCATCCAGCCCCGGTACGGATCGAGTTCGTAGGTGACGTGGCCATAACCCGAGTGGGCGGCCTCGGCGCTCGAGTGGGTGCTGTAAGCCGGCGACGGCCCCAGCACGCGCGCCTCCCGCCGGAGAAACCCATAAACCTTCGCGACGGCGTCGCCGAGCCCGTTGAAAAAGACGATGTCGTCGGGGTTGACTTTTACGCCTCCGGGCCGCTCGTTGACGCGGTCCGCCAAGAACTCGCGGGTTTCAGCGACGCCGGCGGTGTCGCAGTAGCCCCAAGACCGGGGCTGATCGAGCAAGTCGTGGACAATGTCGCGGATCCAGTCAGGGACGCGCTCGCCTTTTTCGATGGGGTCGCCGATGTTTTCCCAGGTGAGCGGCTGGCCGATGGTGCGGATCTCGCGGGCCACGGTGACGATTTCGCGGATCTCGTAGCTGAGGCTTCCGGCGCCTTGATGTACAATGTCACGTCTCATGATGCGTCCGATTCGGTCGAATAAAAAGCCATTCGGTCGATAAAAGCAATTGCCGCCCCGTTGCCGATGGAGCATGCTCCAGAAAATGCCTATAAGGGTATCGGAGACGGGCCGGCAACCCCAATTCATCAGATATATACCACATAATAGACGAGCGGCGGCTTGAAAATCAAAGCGGGGGGAGGGAAATCGGTTTTTGCTTTTGTGATATACTACGTTAACTTCTGGCCTGATGTGGGTCTGCATCGCCAGCTCAAGCTGGCGCGTATAAGAACAGGAGATGCATTATGCGAGCGACAGCATTAGTGATTGGAATCTGCCTGGCGACCGTATTGTTGTACGGGTGCAACCGTGAGGCCGAACAGCCTGCGCCGCCAACCACGCAACCGGGCGCGCCCGCCGCCGAACAGGTCGTTGTGCCGGGCCAGACGCCGCCGGGCGGGGAGCCGGTCGAGCAGATGGTGGAACGGTGGAAGCAGTTGGCGAAATCGGCCACGCGGGAGAACCCGCTTCTGAGTGAGACGGGCGCTCTGGCCAACGAGATCGCTTTCCGCGACCCGTACGCCTTGCTGTCACTGCTGGATTTGGTGGAAGACGAGCAGTCGACGCCTTACGTGAAGGTCCTGGCGACGTTGAGCCTGGCGCCGGTGGTGGGCCAGCATGTGGCCCCGCGGCTTATCGAAATGACCAAATCGGAGAAAGACGGCACCACGCGCGCGTGCGCAACCAACATGCTCCGGCAGATCCCCACGGAAGAAGTGATGGCGGTTCTGCGGCAGTTGAAGACAGACAGCGAGCCACGTGTCCGGCTGTACGCGCAAATCGGCCTGGCCGTCCGCGATCCCAAAGAGCGGCAGGAAGTGTATGTGCTGTGGCGTAAACCGGAGACGGCTCCCGATGAGAAAGGCATGATCATCGATGCGCTGGCGATGATGCCGGCGGTTGAGGATGTGCCGCTGATGCAGGAAGCCGCCGCGGCTACCGCGCTGGCCGAGGGCGTGCGGGTGCTGGCGGTCCAAACGCTGGGCGAGATTGGCAGCGCGGACCAGGTAGCCGTGCTGACCACGTATTCGCAAAGCGATCCGAGTGAGAAGGTTCGGGCGGCGGCCCAGACGGCATTGAACCAGTTGAATGCCCGGGCGAGCGGGAAAAACCAGTTGACGCTGCCGCTGCAGTAACCGGCGTAACTCCCGGCTGAACAGCCTCTTTTCAAAACGGGCCGGCTCCGATATAATCGTGTTCGTGGTTTTGTTGTGGGCAGGTTTACAACAAACGGATCATGACCCGACCCGTTGAGAGGTGTCGTTGCAGTGCTATTTCGCAGGCGTCAAAAACACCCTCCGTGTGCCGATCTTTCCGAAACGCCGGAACGGCAGCAATTTTATCACATTGACTTGGAGATGATGCTTAAGGGCAGCTTCTGCAAGAGGCGCAAAAAGACGGTTCGTCAATTTGGGGTCACGGTCAATGGGTCGACGCGGCTGGTAACCAGCGGTGACGTGGTTGATCGGGAGACTTATGAGGCGCTTTTGGCGGCAGGCGCAATCCGGGCCGATGTGCCAGGTTCCTTGGACGCAGCCCGCAAGGCGGCCGGCCTTTCGCCCGGGAACCAGTAATACGTCCTGAGGGAGGAAGGAGTGGCGCGTTCGATATCGGTGGCCATGATCGTCAAAGACGAGTCGGCCCAGCTTGCGGAGTGTCTGTCCGGGATAGCCGCGTTTGCCGACGAGATCTGCCTGGTCGACACGGGTTCCCGCGATAACACGGTTGAAATCGCCCGCCAGCATAAAGCCAAAGTGACGTTTTTCATCTGGTGCGACGATTTTGCAGCGGCGCGTAATGAGTCGCTGCGGAAGTGCACCAAGGACTGGATTTTCGTTCTGGACGCGGACGAGCGGGTGGCGCCGGAAGATTTTGCGCGGCTGCGCCAACTGGTCGAGGGGCCGGCCAACGTTTGCTACCGGTTCGAGACGCGCAACTACACCAACACGGATTCGGTGGCGGAATTCCACCGGTGCAGTCCCGACGACCCGCATGGGCGGGGTTTTGCGGGGTGGTACCCGAGCAGCAAGGTGCGGCTGTTTCCCAACAATTCGGGTGCACGGTTTACGGGGACGGTTCACGAACTGGTAAACGAGTCGCTGGAGCAAAACGGGATTCAGCCCGTCAACAGCGACATCCCCATTCACCATTACCCATTCATGAGACCGCCGGTGCGCATCCAGGCCAAGCAGGAACTGTATCTACAATTGGGACACAAGAAAATCCAGGAAAACCCCAGTGATCCCAAGGCGTTTATCGAGCTGGCCAACCAGTACGCCGAGGTTCGCGACTACACGAACGCGGTGGGCGCGTATCACGAGGCCCTCATGCTCGACCCGTCCAACGCCGAGGTCCTGAAAGACCTTGGCGGGGCGCTTCACCTTATCCGGCGCAGCGACGACGCCAAACACGCGCTTCGGCTGGCCGTTCAGTTGGATCCGAGCCTGGCGGAGGCTTGGCGCAACCTCGGGGTGATCCACGCCGACGAGAAAGACTGGCCGGCGAGCATCGGTTGTTTTGAGCGCGCCCTGGAACTGGACCCGGGGTGGGTGGACGGACACAGGTACCTGAGCGTGGCCCTGGAGGGCGCGGGCCTTCTGCCGCAGGCCGCGGAAGCTTCCCGGAAGGCCCTCGAGGCGGGGATGACGTCGGAGTCGCTGAAGTTGTACGTTCACCAGATGTTGCGCCTGGAGCGACGCGCGGAGGCGCGGTCGGTCATCGCGGGTTTGATCGGGCGGAGCGGCGGGAACAGCGAGTTCCACAACGTGCTGGGGGAGTTATATTACTATGACGACCTGTTCGAAGACGCCAAAGAACAATTTGTCCTGGCGGGGCAGGCGGGCAGCGGCGCCGCCTATAACAACCTGGGTGTCGTACTTTATCGGCAGAAACTGTACGACCAGGCCAAGCAGGCGTTTGAGATGTGCCTCCAATACGAACCAAACCACCGCGGGGCCATGAACAACCTTCAAAAGACGCTGGCGTGCCTGAACAAGAAGGGCTGAACATTCGGGGTTCCGGTTGATTCTGCCCCGGGCATCGTCTATAATTGATTACTGCAGTTGAAAGATGTGGGGATGTAGCTCAGTTGGGAGAGCGCATGACTGGCAGTCATGAGGTCGACGGTTCGATCCCGTTCATCTCCACCATTTAGAAAATCCGCAGCCCCGGCTCGTTTGCCGGGGCTGCGATTTGACTTTCCACGCTTATTCGCGCCGGCCTCGCACTGCCTGGCCCCCCATCAGGCAGGCTACCGCGACGGCCAGTGGGATAAGATCGATCCGGGCTTGGCTGGCCAGCTTGTCCGCGTTGAAGCAGGCGAAAGGCGGTTCCTCTTCGCCTTCACCCTCACCTTCACCCTCTTCGCCTTCGCCCTCGCCTTCCACGGGCTCCAGCACAAACGGCGCAATGAGGGACAGGGACGTCAGCCGCGCGTTGATCTGCGTGCCGTCAACGGCAAGGCCGGTCACGTTATCCGTGGCCCATCCATCGCCGGCGGGGCTGACAAACAAGCCCGTTGACGAGTCGCTGAGGATCTCTGTGGGATGCGCGTACAGGGCCGTTGATGCGCCCGGAGCGGACGGCAGGCTGATGGTGATGTCTACGGGGTAGACGGCCAGGACTTCATCGGAAAGTTCCTCGTAGTTGAACTCGTCGAACGTTGTCAGCACGCTCACCTCGGTGTACATGCCGGCTTCGGGCAGGACGTAGCCTTCGGGCGCGGCGGCCGCCATCAGGTCCATGTTCTCGCCCAGCAGCGTGTACAGGTCAACCGCGGTGGACACGATGATGACGCCGGTCTCGCCCTCATCCAGCACGTCGCCCGGCACCGATACGGCCACTCCGGCCTCGGGCGCCTCCCAGGTCAACACCTCGGTGCGCACGTGACCCGTAACGGTCTCGGCTTCGACACGACGCACGGCGGTTACCCGGGTGGAACGCATTTCGTGCACGTAGGCCTGGTTCAGCCACAGGTCGCCGTCTTCGAGCAGATCGAACGGATTGTCCGGGATTCCGTTGGCGTCCAGGTCGGAATTGAGCGGCGGAGCTGCAAGCGTGAAGGCGATTTCACTCGAGACTTCTGAATCATCGGCCAAGAGGGCCGTGATCGAGAATTCGTGGGCGCCCCACGCCAGCGAGTCCATGTTCATCCAACTGACAAACCGGTACGGCGGCTCCTCGATGGTCAACTCCTCCCCGTTGTCTTCGTACGTAACGGATTGCGTCCCTTCGGGCACGGTCACGGTGAAGACAAGCGGAATCGGCCCTGCCGAGGAACTAACGTAGACGGTTGCGCCGTCGGCGAACGAGTCGAAGTAGAACGCGCCGCCCTCTCCCTCACCCTCGCCCTCACCCTCGCCCTCACCCTCACCCTCGCCTTCGCCTTCGCCCTCTCCCTCGCCTTCGCCCTCTCCCTCGCCCTCTCCCTCGCCTTCACCAGCTTCCTCAACGTGCACCAACCGCGTAACGGTCAAAGCGGGGTTACCTGCGGTATCGCTGACGTCATAGGCGATCGTATAGTCGCCGAGCGTGTTGACGTCGACGGATCCGGTAACGACGATGGCGGCCGTGAGGTTACCGTCGATGTTGTCGGCGGCGGTGGCTCCGGCATCGTCGTACGGGCCGCCCAGCGGGACCGATGCCTCGGCGTCGCCCACCAGGGTGATGACGGGCGGGGTTGTGTCGAGCACGATGGATGTCTCGCTTGATGCGAAATTGAGCGCATTGTCGCTGTACTCGACGGTGACGAAGTGCTGGCCATCCGCGCCGGTCAGCGTGTGGGCGTAGTCGCCCGCGGCGTATTCCGTCCACGGCAGCCACGTCGAATTCACGTTGATGCGCATCTGATTCATGCCGGAGCCGGTGTCTTCGGCCCAGGTGCTGATCAGGATTTCGGGGTTGTTGGTGTAGGCGGCTCCGCCATTGATTGAAACGGACGGGGTTGGCGCCGTCGTGTCCAGGTACACCGTTTGCGACTCAATGGGTAGGCTTTCATTGCCCGCCAAGTCGCGCAGGATCACGCTCACAGTACGCGGCCCGTCTTCGGCGGCGAACGTCCAATCTTTGATTTCAGCGAACGGTTCCCAGTCGGTCCATTCCTTGGTCTCCTCCTGGAACCGCATCTCAGCCACGCCGGATCCGTCGCCGTCGTTGCCAAACACATGAAGGGCAACCTCCCGGAATTTCGAATACTCGGTGCTGACCGTGTTGATGAACATCGATCCCGTGGGCGTCTGAGCGTCCTGCGTGCTCGACACCGTCTCCGACCACTCGCTCTCCATAACCGGGTATCCGGCGCGCGCTTTCACGCGGTAGTAATACATCTCGCCGTCGAGCAGGTCCGTAAATGCGTAGTCTTCCTCCCCAATCCAACCGCTCGAATCGACAAGCGTGTCAAATCCAGGTTCCGAAGCGCACTCGATATAGAACTCCTGGCCCGGAGAACTCCAATAAACCGTGTTTGACGTACCTTGGGTCCACGTCGGTTCGCCGTTAATCGACGGCTCGCCCACAGCAACATAAAGCTCGAAAGTCCGGCCGCGTGTCTGCGTGGCCGGCGCGGCCGCCGAATCCGTCACCTGCAACAGAAATTCAAACGTCCCGGCATGGCGCGGCGTACCACTGAGCTCGCCGTTCGCCGACAGCGTCAGCCCCATCTGTTCCAGATTCATCTGAGGATTGAAGATAGTCGAAAAGGCTGCCGGCTGCGCAAGATCCGAGTAAGGACCGCTAATCCACTCCATAGTATCGTAATCGTACAAGCAGTTCGAGTAGCTGCCGGATGTGGCAAGCAGGCAATTGCGTAAAATCCGGCCGTCACAGTAGAGGACCACTTCGAATTCAATGGGTTCAACGGGATAGTCGCTCGTGCCTTTCCAGCGGAACGCGACATAATCCGGCCCCACCGAGTAGAAAATGCCGTCGTCGGGGCCGCTGTACGTCGTGTCCTGGGAATACGCGACGACAAACGAGTTCTTGTTGCGCAAATAGCCCTGCTCGTTAACCGCCAACGTCGAAACGGACCGGCCAAACAGCAGGACCGGCCACGGCAAATCAACCTGAATGTCGACGCGGTCGCCGCCGCCCACCCACTGGAATTCATCGAGCATTTCGGACACATAGAGCTTGTGCGGCTCCTCGCCCCAACTGTAGGGCGATGTCCCGCCCTGGGCTTCCAGCGTTGCCGAGAAATACCTGCCAAGCATGGCGTCCGGCAGCAGCGATTCGGTCACAATCTCGAGCGGCACAATGCCAGGATCAACATAAATCGAGTGGTGTGAAATGATCGACCAGTTGCCGTTTTCGTCCTGTTCGCGCACCTCGAGCGTGTGCAGGCCGGTAACCAGATCGAAGTCGGGCGTCCAGCTTGTGCCGCCCGGATCAAACCACGCGCTGCCGTCGATGCTGCACAAAAACGTGCCCGTCCCGCCTCCGCCGGACGTCCAGGTCCACGTCGGCCGCACGGAACTCGAGGCAACCGGCACCTCTTCGCTGAACACCGGCGCGTCCGGGCCCGTCACGTCAACCTCAACCGTACAATATGCCGATTCCGACCAGTTGCCGGCCTCATCGCGCGACTGGACATAGAGGGTATGTTCGCCGCCGCTGATGTCCGCCCACTGGGGCGCTTTCCCATATGCCCGAAGAGCGCTGGGAAAACCTTGGGCTCTGTAGGCCAAGGTTAAAGGTGGGCCATCGTTTAGTGCCCAGCGCCCCACGAGACCCTCCGCCGCAGCAAGCGGCACGTACATGTGGCTGCGCACGTCCAAATCCGGCAAGGCGTAGTCCCATAAGCGCAACTCACGGATCCCGCCGTTCCACCACTCGGCTCGATCCCCAAACTCATCAACAGTAAGACCGACGTAGATCGTCTCGAACTTCGTGCCCGTTCCCGAAAACGGCCCCTCAGCAACCATCTGGCCATTGACAAGCAAGCGGGCCGTCCCCGAGCCGGCGTCGAACGTCGCGGCCAAATGCGACCACTGATCCTCGGGCAACACGCAGGCCGGCGGAGCCGAAACGAGGTTGTCCTCCCAGTCTTTCAAGAACGGGACACCGTCATTGATTCCCATCTGATAAATATAATCGATGTAATCTCCCGGGTCTTTGTCAAACACCCGATTCCGGGGTGTTACGACCGTCTGCAGCCCCGCCACGGTGTCCGGCAGAACCCACGCTTCAATCGTGTGCCCGTTATCCAACCAGATGATGCCATAGTCATCATCAAGTGCCGTATCGGTCCCGTTGAATGCCGCGTAGCCCGGCGCATCAAATGATAGAACCGTGTCCGTTGTTACCGTAGCTCCAACCGACAGATCGTCATCATCAATTTTGTAACGGAACGTCGACAGGACGCCCTTACCCCCGCCAAGGCTCCAGCTCCACTCAACGCTGGTCGCAGGGTCGGGGGTGCAGGCCAAGTTCGGCGCGGGTGGCGGCGTCAGGTCCACTTCAACCGTATACCAGCCTGCGTCGGACCAGTTGCCGGCATCATCCCGTTCCTGGACATAAAGCGTGTGATCGCCTTCGGGCAGGTCGAGCGGCCACCCAATCCCATGCCGCCAAGTGGGCGTCAACTCACCCGGATCGAGTGTCAGGTCGTATTCATTGGGACTTAGGTCGTTTCCGACGAGCCCGTCCCCTTCGTCCAGTGGCCAATACGTGACAAGGTTGGGCTCATCGCCGGTGATCCCGCCGTACATCGCGTCGCGGATCTCCTGCCGCGTCCTCGTGATGTGCCATATCCGAAGGTCGGCCAAGCCGCCTTGCCAATGTACGGTCTTATTGAAGTCCGTACCAATGTAGCTGGTCCAGGAAAGTGAGCCATAACCATTTACGGAACCGGCGCCCACTTCTTCGCCGTTCAGGTAGAGTCGGGCCCACCACGGAGACGCGGCGCTGTCGAATGTGAGGGCCACGTGGCTCCATTTGTTCACTTGGATGTCGGCGCCATCGCTGACAATGTACCACCCCCCCGTGGTGCCGAACGCCAGTTCTCCATCTATGACGGCCAGACGTGTGTCGCCCCAGTTTAAGTACATGATTGGGCGGACGCCATTAACCGCTTCGGGCAGTATCCAGGCTTCAAGAGTGAAGAAATTGCCGAAGAACTTGAAAGTTGCCTCGGCGTGATACGCGCCATTGAAGTAGAGGTGCGTCCGCGATGGGAAATGGTTGTCGTCCGTCTCGGTCGCCCCATCCTCAAGGTTGTTGTCGTCGAGTTTAACGCGCCACAGACTGTTGCCCCCGCCCCCCGTGGTCCAGGTCCACCAGGGCATATTGGTAACGACAGGGCCGGTAACGGTTGGGGCGGCTGGAGCGGTCAGATCGACCGTAATGGTCCAGGTCCCCGAAGCTGACCAGCGGTCGAGATCGTCCTTTTCCTGGACCTCCAGGGTGTAAGAACCTTCGCCCAGCGCATAGTCGGGCGTGAAACTGGTGTTGGTAGTTTCAATCCAACCGTTCTTTGCCGGTCCGGACAGGATGTACTGGAACGTGCCGTTGCCCGGCGCGCCGGCCGAGGTCCAGGTCCAGGTTGGCTGGGTGTTGTTGGTACTCTCCGGACCGGATACCATCGGCGGCAGCGGCGGCGTAACGGTTATCGTGAAACTGCCCGAGTTGGACCAGCGATCCTGCCCGTCTTCTTCCTGGACATACAGTGTGTAGGAGCCGTCAGCCAATGGGGCAGCCGGCGTAAATGAGGTGTCCGTCGTTTCCGTCCACGCGCCTTCTGCCTCCGCGTCAAGCTGATAGCGGAAATTGCCGTTGCCCTCGTCGTCGCTTGACTCCCACGTCCACGTCGGTTGAGTGAATGGCGTACTTGCCGGTCCCGTGACTAACGGAGGCGAGGGCGGCAGCAGATCCGCGTAGACTGTCCACGATCCCGACGCCGACCAGTTCCCCGCCAGGTCGCTTTCCTGCACATACAGCGTCCGCAGCCCGTCGGCGAGATCGGTTGCCGGCGTGAACGAGGTCGCGGTCGTTTCGGTCCAAGCACCGGTTTCGCTGTCTAACTGATAGCGAAACGTACCGCTGCCGTCCACCGCGTTGGATGTCCAAGTCCATTCGGGCCGCGGAATGTAAGACGTTTCAGGCCCCGACACGACCGGCGCCTCCGGCGCGGTCAGGTCCACTATGATGGTCCAACTGCCCGCGTCCGACCAGTTGCCCGCAGCGTCCCGCTCCTGCACATAAAGCGTGTGTGAGCCTTCTTCAACTGTCAACGGCGCGTTGGCGTTACGCCAGTCGGGGACAAGGCCCCCGTCGTTCAACGTCAAATCACCCACGCCGCCGGCAAGGTCCTGGGCGACCGTCCCCGAGCCCTCGTTCAGTAGCCAGTAGGCGAACAGGTTGGTCTCGGATCCGGTCAGGGACGCATTCATGTTTGCCGCAATTTCTGCCGCCGACCGCGTGCAATTCCAGAAGCGCACGTCGGCAAGCCCGCCCAGCCAATAGTTCGTGACGTAGTTGCCCACATAAAGCGTATCCGTACCGCTGGAGGTATAGCCGGTGGGGTGCCCTTCATGCACTTGGACGCCGTTCACATAAAGCCGGCCTTTCCACGGATTGGTATTGGAGAACGAATAGGCCACGTGCGTCCAGACGCCGGCACTGATAACGGCGCCCGGCGTAATGATTTCCCAATTGTCTGGGTCGCTAAAGGAAAGCCGCCCGTCTTTAACGGCAAAAAATGCGGAGGCTGCTTTGAAAATCGGCCGTGTGCCGTCTATCGCATCCGCCAGGATCCAGGCCTCGATGGTAAAACTCGAAAAGTCGTGGGTGTAGGTCTTGGATGTGTAATAGGAACCGTTAAAGTACAGGTGGGGGGGCGCCGGAACCTGGCACGTCCTGGTTTCTGTGGCGCCTTCATCGAGATTGTCGTCATCCAGCTTGTAGCGGTACGTGCCGTTCCCGCCCCCACCCGGCACCCAGTACCACGGGGGTGTCGGCGTGGTCCAGTACTCGGGACCGCTGACCGTCGGGGCCGACGGCTCCGTCGTGTCTACCGTAATTGACCAACTTCCCGACTCTGACCACGTTGTACCGTCGGACTCCTGGACATACAGCGTGTAGGTGCCTTCGGTCAGCACCGTATCCGGCGTGTAGCTGGTTTCGGTGGTTTCTGTCCAGGCCACTTTAGCGCCTAAAAGCGCGTATTGGAATGTTGCGTTCCCCTCGCCACCGGACGTCCACGACCAGGTTGGCTGGGTATTGTTAGTTGCCGCGGGCCCGGTGACTACGGGCGGGTACGGCGGCGCATCTATTTCGATGGTGTGACTGTTAGAACTCGACCAGTTTCCGGCATCGTCGCACTCTTGGACATAAAGCGTGTGTGAGCCGTCGGCTAGCGGGTCCGCCGGAACAAATTCAATGCTGGTCGTCTCAGTCCATGTCAACTCATCGAACGAGTACCGGAACGTGCCGTTGCCGTCGATTGTAGTCCAAAACCAGGCTGGGAACCGCGATGACCACGTTTCGGGTCCACCCACTCCCGGGGGGCTTGGCGGGGTAAGGTCAACGGTAATCTGCCAACTTCCCGAACTCGACCACACCGAGACCTGCCACTCTTGGACAAACAGGGTGTGCAGACCCTCCGACAAATCCTCAGCCGGCGCCCAACTCAGATCGGTTGTTTCGAGCCATGTGCCCGCTTCGCTGTCTAACTGATAGCGAAACGAGTCGTATTGCGGCAGCGAGGCGGTCCACGTCCACGTCGGCCGCAACTCGTTAGTAACCGTAGGCCCCGTTACCGACGGCGTGATCAAAATCGCGTGCGCGGTTCCAGCACTTAAAATCGCCAAAACTACTCCAAAAAGACAAAAAAACTCCCCGAACGCTTTTCCTGAACGCATCATTCTATCTCCCCAGTTTGTGTTGCTGGAACACCGTGCGCAACAGATAAAAGCCTCCACCATAGGCTTCGTAACAGAGTTGTGCGCATGCCCCTCCCCCCCGGGAGGCACACGTTCATCTACAACAAAACAAAAATACTCCCATTACGCTCGATGTGCAACAAGAAGAACAACCACCCATCTACGGCCTTAATCCCTGAAGCTCCGTATTCGCAAAAGCGGCATTGTCAAGCACGATTCACTGCACGGGAGGTGTGGCGGGGTCTATCTGACGCGGAGGGCGAGGGCGCTGTAGCTGGCGTCGTTGAGATCCGACGCGGCGTAACACGTGTACCAGGTGTTGCCGCCGTACGTGGCAAAACCCTGCGCACCAAAACAGCGGCCGTTGATCATCAAACCGGCCGTATCCCGCGCAGCTATGCGCGAGCCCCCTTCAAAAAAACCTTCCCCGCGCACTTCGGCTTTCCCCCGGTTGACGCGCGCCACAAACAACACGCGCTCATCGTCCACCTGGCGGACCAGCGCCTCGCCGTACTCGCCCGGAACGCCCCCGGTCCGAAGCAGCAGGTAATGGCCGTCGTAAGAACCCGCCGCCGGCTCGGCTTCGGCGGTCTCTTGTACGGCGTCCTGTGCGGCCTTTTTTTCTTCTTCAGTCAGCGGGTTGGCAGCCAGTTCCTGCGCCATTTCATCCAGGACCGCGCTGTTGGCGCCCTCCCAGTATACTTGGCCGCCGGTCAGATCGGCGGCCTGCGCCCCCACCAGCCACTCTTCAATATGCCCCAGGTTCATTGCCGTCCAAAGGACCACCAGAATCGCCAGCACCACCAGCGCTTTTGGCAGCCAGGCCGTGTGCTCGGGCTCCACCAGGTTGGCGTCCACGGCGAGCGTACCCGCTACTCGTTGTGCTTTTTGATCGCGCAGGTTGTTGCCGCACGACTTGCAGATGAGCGTGCCTTCGGGGTTCACACTGCTGCAGACAATGCAAAACGCATCCGCATCGAGCCGGTGCCCCGGAACTTCCGGCTGCGAATGTCCATTACCCATCCGTCTAATCCTCCTGCCCCATTCTGGCACATCCAAAACCATTTGTCCAGCTTTTTTGACGCATTTTTGGGCTTAGGCGCCAAGCAAAACCCCCTGCCGTACAGCGGGTTAGGCGAATTCCCCCACTCCGGGCCGCGCGATCATGAGCCCCTGAAGGCCGGCTCATAAGCCGGTGAAGGCCGGCTCATAAGCCGGTGAAGGCCCTGTCGAAATCCTTCCATACCGGATCATACCCGGCCGCCACTACAGCCCGCGCCACCTCGGAAGGCGAGCGCCGGTCTTCGGTGGCGAACTGTTCGATCGTTTCAGACCCGCACAAGGCGTAGCCGCCGGGCCGGGTGGACGACCCGGCGCTCAGTTGCGTGACGCCAAGCGGAATAAGCCGGTCGCGCAGGCCGGCGTTTTCGCGTGTGGACAGGGTGAACCCGGCTTCGGGCAGGAGCAGGCGCAAGGCCAGCATGAGTTGCACGAGGTCCGCATCGCCTACCGGCGCGGGAATAGAAAAACGCGCCGGCACGTGCCTCAATCGCGGGAACGAGACGGCCACGGCGCTCCGCCAGCATTTTTTCTGCAGGTGGCGGGCGTGCAAGCCCAGCCAGAACCCGTCCAGCCGCCAGTCAAACAGACCCAGCAACACCCCCAGATTCAACTTGCGAGCCCCGGCCGCTCCTGCTCGGTCCAACGATTGCAGCCGCGCCGCGTAATCCTGTTTCCTGCCCTTGGGATGGACCTCGGCATAACACTGGCGGTCGTAGGTTTCCATGTAGAGGGTGACGCCCTCGAGGCCGCGCGCAACCAGTTTTTCGTACTCGGCCTGCGTCATGCTGTAGAACTCTGCCGAAACCGACGGAAAGTATTGGCGTGCAATCTCAACACATTCAGCCAGATAGTCCACCGTCACGACGGAGGGGGCCTCGCCGGTCACCAGCAAGAGTGTCTGGAACCCCTGGGCTGCCAGGGCTTCGCATTCGACCCTCAACCCGGGCGGGTCCAGCGTCAGGCGTTGATGCGGGTCGCCCGATTTAGCGCGCGCGCGCGACGCAAACCCGCAGTAGAGACAGTCGGCCGCACACACATTGCTGACGTAAATGGGCGCGTACAGCGTGATGGTCCTGCCAAAATGGCGCCGCGTCTGCCGCTGGGCTTCCCGCGCCATGGTTTCGAGCGAGCCACGGGCCGCTGGCGAGAGAAGTGCTGCAAACTCGACGGGTGCGAGTTCCTCACCGGAGGAGGCGCGCGTGATGGCGGACTCGACGTCGTCCGGCGTCGCACACGTTATGGCTTCTGCCACGCGACCGCCCGGCCACTCGGCCAGTTTGGATTCAAGCCCGCCGTCGTCCGTCATGTTGGGGATTCCAGGAAACCCGTCAGCGGCGAAGAGGCTTCGGCGTGGTCGCGCAGCGGGCCCAGCCCCGACAGGTAGGCGAGCCGGCCGGCCTCCGTGGCAAGGGCGAACGCGCGGGCCATACCGGCGGGGTCCGCGGCGTCAGCCAGGGCGGTGTTTATCAGGACGCCGTCGGCTCCCAGTTCCATGGCCTCGGCGGCGTGAGACGGCGCGCCGAGCCCCGCGTCCACCACCACCGGCACATTCGACTGTTCGATGATTATTTTGATCAGGTCGCGCGTCTTAAGGCCCCGGTTGCTGCCGATGGGCGCGCCGAGCGGCATCACGGTTGCCGTGCCCGCTTCTTCGAGCCGCTTGGCGAGGATCGGGTCCGCCTGGATGTAAGGCAGCACCACGAAACCCTCTTTGATAAGCATCTCGGCGGCGCGCAACGTCTCGATGGGATCGGGCAACAGGTAGCGGGGCTCGGGCGTGAGTTCGAGTTTGACCCACGGTTCAAGCCCGGCGGCCCTCGATAGCCGCGCCAACCGTACCGCCTCTTCGGCGGTACGCGCGCCGGACGTGTTGGGAAGCAGCAGGTACTTGCCGCGGTCGATGGCCGACATGATGCTGCCGGTGTCGGGCTTGCCCAGGTCGACGCGCCGCAGCGCCACCGTCACAATTTCCGCGCCCGATGCTTCCAATGCGGCGCGGAGCGCCTCCGCCGACGAGAATTTGCCCGTGCCCACCATCAGGCGCGATCTGAACCGCCGCCCCGCTATTACGAGCCCGTCATCCATCTGGCTTACTCCAGACGCCGCAGGCGCAACCCCTACGCGGCAATACGCGCAACGTCTTCAGCCGCATCGAATCGCCATCGAGGCAGTGCAGCAGCCCCGCCCCGTCGCGCGGAGGTTTCCACAAACCGACCAGCCACCGGATCACTTCCATAGCCTCGAGGCTCCCCATCACGCCCGGGGCCGCGCCCAGCACGCCAGGCACGCCGGCGAGCGGCTGGGGCGGTTCCGGCACCGCGCATCGCAGGCAGGCCGTCAGACCCGGCGCCACAAACTGGGCCTGGCCTGAGAGGCACAATATGCCGGCGGTCGCAAAAGGTTTCCGCAACTGGACGCACGCATCGTTGATAACAAACTTTGTCGGGAAATTGTCGCTGGCCTCGACCACCGCGTCGTAACCCTGTATCAGGTTGCGCACATTTTCCGCCGTCAGCCGTTCGTGTATGAGTTCGACTCTCACCTCGGGGTTGAGCGCCGCAATAGCTTCCGCGGCCGACTCTGTTTTCGGCCTGCCGATGTCGGGCGTGGCGTGCAGCAACTGGCGTTGCAGGTTCGACTCCTCGACGACGTCCGAGTCGAGCAGGCCAAGCGTTCCCACACCCGCCGCGGCCAAGTAAAAGGCCGCCGGGCTGCCAAGCCCGCCCAACCCCGCCACCAGCACGCGGCTCGACGCCAGCCGGGCCTGACCCTGTTCGCCAAAACCGGGTATGGCCACGTTGCGCAAATATCGTTCGCTCAAACCCAAAATACGCCTCATTAATGTGAGAAAACGATTGTAGCAAACACGAGAGGATTGAACAATTCGCGGCAGAGAGGACCTATACGACGAATAGGCCGAATAGGACCTATAACAAGACTGAAGGAGCAGTGGTTAGAGCATGCCGCCCCACTCGACAATCTGCCAGTGGCCGCCGACTTTTTCGAGTGTCACGGCGACCTGCCCCTGGAGATTGATGGGGAGTTCGGTGGTGGGATCGTTGGGTTCTGCGGTGGTGCCGAAGGTTTCGATGGCGCGGGCGTAATCGCCTTGCACCTGGACTCTGGGCGTGACGCGAGTGATCCTGATTTCGCGGTACTTCTTGAACAGTTCGGCGAGGTCCGCCTCGAGCGCGTTGTAATCCCGGCCTTCGCTGTCGTAGTAGTTGCGGGACACGTTGGCGAGGACTTTGTAGATCTGACGGTTCTGCATCCCGCGGTGGACGTCATCGAGGACGGCGACAATTTTTTCTTCATCCGACGGGGCAAGGCCGCTGGCCCGGCCCAACCGTTCAAGTCCCGGCACGCCGGTTCCGAAGATGTTGGCGCAGCCGGCCAACAAGGCCAGCGGCGCCAACATCAATCCAAGGCCTATGGGCCGGATTAACCTCATAAACCGCCCCCGCTCCCGCTGTCTGGCGTAATCGTAATCATGAGCCGGCGGCCTTTTGCAATTCCCAGGTCCTGGACCTGCACCACCATCCGGCTTCCGGTCTTGTTGAACAGCAGCGTGACGCTCTTTTCGGCCTCGATAGTGTCCTGGAGTTGCCATTGGCCGGTGGGGGCTTCGCGGATATAGAACTGGGCGAGGTCGGTGAGGCCCGCGCGGCTGGTGTACACCATGCGGCCGACGTGCAGCGCGGGAGACTCATAGACGAACGTGCGCTCGAGATCCGGCTTGGCGCCCTGCGGGAGCGGGACGTCTTTGAACCGCTGGTCGGGGGACAGCGGGAGCCCCGGCTGCCCGACGATAGGTGCCGTATAGGGTTGGCCGGCGGGTGCCGGTTCGAGCGGCGCGGCGGGCGGCGCGGGTTTCTGCCAGAACGTGTTGCCGTTGCAAGCCTGCAACATCAATGCCGCAACGGCCAGCAGAAACAGAACATGCCCCGACACGGTATACGTCTCGAAAAACGTTTCAACACGGCTCAACAGCACCTGCGGCCTGTAACCCTTCATTGTATCGTTCCTCCGTGCCCGCTTGACCGGGCCGTCAATGTCTCCCCTGCTCGTCCGGCATTGTAAGAAACAGCCGGAGAAACAGTCAAAGCCGTTCACGCGGTTGCCGCGGCGCCGGCCGTGGCCGCCACTTCATTCAATTTGGCGATGGTGTCGTCGACTTCTTCCACGGCCAGAAAGCCGACAGGCATCGCATCCACGCAACCAAGCCCCACCACAAACTCGAGGCTCTCGCGGAGCCGGTCGGCGCACTGGCCTTCTCCCGCTATTTTCATCCCCAAAACGCCTTTTCCGTTCCGATGCGCCGCCTCGAGCACGGGGACTACCTTCTCGGGCTCGGCGTCCATCTTGATGCCAAAGGGGTTGATCCGCGAGAGCACGACGTCCACCCACGGCGATTCCGACGCCAGTTGAAGCGCCTCAATCGTATGGCACGATACCCCGTGGGCTTTGATGAGGCCGTTTGCCTTGGCGTCCTCGAGGACGTCCATGACGGGGGCCATTTTACTGGGCCATTCTTTGTCGGTCATGCAATGCATCAGGACCACGTCGAGCTTGTCCGTGCCCAATTCGGTGCGGAACCGCTCGATATCGGCCTTGGCGACCGGGGCTTCTTTGGCGGTGGTCTTGGTAAGCAGCATGATTTTATCGCGGTCGATGGCCCCCTTGAACAGCTTGCTGAAAAAAGGGTGCGCCCCGTACATGTCGGCCATGTCGAAATACCGGATGCCCGCGTCGTACGCCCGCGTCACCACCCGGAGGTAGACGTCCTCGCCTTTGCGCGTCAACGCGCTCTGGCCGCCCCACGCTTTCACGCCCGTGCCCATACCCAGCAGTGTCGGTTCGAGGCCCGTCTTGCCCAAAGGCCGCCGCGTCGTCGCCGTCAAAACGGCCGCCGCGTTCTGGCCAAACGCCGGTATCGCAAGCCCCGCGGCAACCACGCCCGCCGTGCGCGTAATGAAATCGCGCCTCGTCAATGTGTTCATCGGCACCTCCCGAATAGACTTCCCAACGCGCGCCATTATACATCGTACTTCAAGCGCATAAAAGGGGTGTGGGGTGGGGGGGGACTGGAGGTGTGTGCGGTGGGGTCGCGGTGGGGTCGCGCTCCCGCGCGACCGGGTGGCGGTGGCGCATTAGAAGCTCGCGTTGGGGTGTTGGAGCCACGGTCGAGCAGGAGCTCGACCCCACCGCGTTGCACCCAAAGGCTTGCCCTCCACAATGCGTGCTAAAGCGCGGTAGGGGCCTCCCAACGGGTCCCAATCGTCTCAATTGTCCCACAAGGTTTTTTTAAAACGTCCCACGCGGGTAGCCTTACCGGCTTTTCTCAAAGGCGGCTATTTTGGCTTCATGCCGCAGCGTCAGGCCGATCTGGTCCCAGCCGTTGATCAGGCACTCTTTCTTGAATGGGTGCACGTCAAACGGGATTCTCGAGCCGTCGGGCTTTACAATCTGCTGCCCAGGTAGGTCTATCATGATCTGGTAGCCGTCCTGTGCACGGACTTCCTTGAAAAGCCGCTCGATCACATCGCCCGGCAGGACAATCGGCAGGATGCCGTTGTTGAAGCAGTTGTTGAAGAAGATATCGGCGAAACTCGGGGCCAGGATGCACCTGAACCCATAGTTGTCCAGCGCCCATGGCGCATGCTCGCGCGACGAGCCGCAGCCGAAATTGTCCTTGGCGAGCAGGATCGAGGCGCCTTTGTACCGCGGCGCGTTCAATTCGAACTCGGGATCGGGCGATCCATCCTCGCGGAACCGCCAGTCATAAAAAAGGAAGTTCTCGTAGCCGGTCCGCTCGATCCGTTTCAAGAATTGCTTGGGGATGATTTGGTCGGTATCGACGTTAAGCGCCTCGAGCGGCGCTACGGTTCCGGTCAATACGGTAAACGGTTTCATCAAGCTTCCTTTCTCTGTTCAGTCTGTTGTTCAACCACGCGCCACACGTCTTCCAGCATGGCTGTAGTCGTTGTATATACGGGTTTGAAACCCAACTTGCCCCACATAGCTTCTGCGGGCTCGTTGCCGCAGGCATAGTCAAGCACCAGTTGCCGAACCCCCTGCTCGCGAAGCCATTGGAACAGGCGGTTCAGCATCAGGCAGCAAATCCCGCGCCTGCGATGGCCGGGTTCCACCCACACGCTGGATATGTGCGCCGACGCCGGCGGCATGTAATAGCCCGGACGCGGAAGGCGCGCTACCGCCATGGCCAGCGGCGTGTTCTGGTCTTCCTGCGCCGCGACAACGACAAGGGCTTCGTTGCCTGCGATCCACTCCCGGTAGGTCTCGGGCAGAGCCGCCTTTACCTCGTCGCTGACCGGCCAGGACTGTTCATTGCTGTTACTCAACACGTAGTCAAAAAACCGGAGGCGCATCTCTACCAGCACATCCACGTCGGATTCGGTGGCTTCCCGAACCGTATAGGCGGGGCGTCCGGTCATGGCTTATTTGAACTCCCAGTTGCGCACGTCGACAAAGTGCCCCGCAATCGCCGCGGCCGCCGCCATGGCCGGGCTGACCAGATGGGTGCGGCTGCCTTTGCCTTGCCGGCCTTCGAAATTCCTGTTCGAGGTTGCGGCGCACCGGTCGCCCGGCTCGAGCACGTCGGCGTTCATGGCCAGGCACATCGAACACCCCGGTTCGCGCCACTCAAACCCCGCGGCCTTGAAAACCTTGTCGAGCCCTTCGGCTTCCGCCTGCTTCTTGACCCGATACGACCCCGGCACGATCAGCACATAATCCACGCCGCCGGCTTTTTTGTAGCCGTTTGCGACACGGGCGGCGTCCCGCAGGTCTTCCAGACGCCCGTTGGTGCACGACCCGATGTAGACAACGTTAGGCCGCACCTCGGTCATCGGCAGCCCCTCGGGCAGGCCCATGTATGCGAGGGCCTTTTCTGCGGCCAGCCGTGCGTTGGCGTTCTTGATCTCGGCAAGCACCGGCGTCTTGCCGTTGATGCCCGTTACCATGCCCGGCGACGTGCCCCACGTCACCTGCGGTTCAAGCGCAGAGACGTCGAGCTCGACCAGCGCGTCGTACGTGCATCCCGCGTCCGACGCCCACGACGACCATCCCGCCACCAACTCGTCCCACGGCTTGTCCGGCAGGCACTTCCGGTCTTTGAGGTACTCGAGCGTGACGGCGTCCGGCGAGACCAGCCCGGCCCGCGCCCCGGCTTCGATCGTCATGTTGCACATCGTCAGGCGCTGTTCCATCGTCATGTTGCGCACGGCTTCGCCGGTGTATTCGATCACGTAGCCGGTGCCCCCCGCCGTGCCGATCTGGCCGATTATGGCCAGGATCACGTCCTTCGACGTGACGTCCCGCGCCAGCTTGCCCGTGAGCCGGACTTCCATTGTCTTCGACTTTTTCTGCAGCAGGGTCTGCGTGGCAAGGACATGCTCGACCTCGCTGGTGCCGATCCCGAACGCGAGCGCACCCAGCGCCCCATGCGTGGCGGTGTGCGAGTCGCCGCAGACGATGGTCATGCCTGGCTGCGTCAGCCCGAGCTCGGGGCCGATAACATGCACGATGCCGTTATCGGGGTCGTTCATGTCGAAGCAGGTGACGCCGAACTCCCGGCAGTTCGCCTCGAGCGTGTCGACCTGCTGCTGCGAGAGCGCATCTTCGATGGGCTTTGACCTGTCGGTGGTCGGGATGTTGTGGTCCATGGTGGCGAACGTCAGTTCGGGCCGGCGCACCTTCCGTCCCGCCAGCCGCAGCCCCTCGAACGCCTGCGGCGATGTCACCTCATGGACGTAGTGCCGGTCGATATACAAGATAGCGTCCTGCCCCGGCTCTTCATGGACCACATGCCGCTCCCAGATCTTCTCATAAATGTTCTTCGCCATTCGTCTTTTACCTCGGCTAATCGTCGTCCGTGTTCGTCCGTGTCAGTCCGTGTTCGTCCGTGCGCCTATCGCCTCTGGCCCAGGTTTAATGCTCCGCCTGCTTTGAACCACTCGATCTGGCCGGCGTTGTACGAGTGATTTGCGAGGAGTCGCTCCTCGCTGCCATCGGCGTGACGCAGCACCAGCGTCAGCGGCCGGCCCGCCGTAAATTCGGTGAGCCCGACAATGTCGATGGTGTCGTCTTCGCGGATCTTTTCGTAGTCGGCTTTGTTGTTGAACGTCAGAGCAAGCACACCCTGTTTTTTCAGGTTTGTTTCATGAATGCGCGCGAACGACTTCACCAGGATGGCGCGCACGCCGAGGTGCCGCGGTTCCATCGCTGCGTGCTCGCGCGAAGAGCCCTCGCCGTAATTATCGTCGCCTACCACGATCGAACCCAGCCCCGCGGTTTTGTACGCTCGCTGCGTTTGCGGCACTGGCCCGTACTCGCCGGTGATCTGGTTTTTGACCTTGTTGGCCTCGCCGTTGAACGCGTTGGTCGCGCCGATGAAACAGTTATCGGAGATCTTATCGAGGTGTCCCCGATACCGAAGCCACGGGCCCGCCATCGAGATGTGGTCGGTGGTGCATTTGCCCTTGATTTTGATGAGCAGCTTCAGGCCCTCGAGGTCTTTTCCTTCCCACGCCGGGAACGGCTCGAGCAACTGCAGCCGCTGCGAATCCGGCTTAACCGCCACGTCGACGCCCGCGCCGTCCCCTGCCGGCAGGACATAGCCAAGGTCTTTGACGTCAAAACCTGCCGGGGGCAGTTCGGAACCCCGGGGCGGGTCGAGCGTGACGCGCTCGCCGGCCTCGTTTACGAGCGTGTCCGTCATCGGGTTGAACGTGAGGTCGCCGGCCAGCACCATCACCGTGACGACCTCGGGCGACGCCACAAACGCGTGCGTCTGCGGGTTGCCGTCGTTGCGCTTGGCAAAGTTCCTGTTGAACGAGGTCAGGATGCTGTTTGGCTCTTGTGGCCCGCCGCGCGCCCACTGGCCAATGCACGGCCCGCAGGCGTTGGCGAGAATGATCCCGCCGATCGCCTCGAACGATTTCAACTGGCCGTCCCGCTCGACCGTGTAGCGCACCTGCTCGGAACCGGGGGTGATAATCAGTTGCGCCTTCACCTTGAGCCGCTTCTCGACGGCCTGCCGCGCCACCGACGCCGCCCGATCGAGGTCTTCATAAGACGAATTGGTGCACGAACCGATCAGGCCGGCTTTCAGTTCGGCGGGGTAGCCGTTTTGGCGCACGGCGTCCGCGAATTTGGACAGCGGCCACGCAAGGTCCGGCGAGAACGGCCCGTTGATGTGGGGCTCGAGCGTGTCCAAGTCGATCTCGACCACCTGGTCGAAGTATCGGTGCGGGTTGTCGTAGACCTGCGGGTCGGGCCGCAGATGCCCGGCGACCTTGTCAGCCGCCCGCGCAACAGATTCACGGCCCGTTGCCTTGAGAAACTCCCCCATTTTCGCGTCATACGGGAAGATCGAGCAGGTCGCACCGATCTCCGCGCCCATGTTGCATATCGTGGCTTTACCCGTGCACGACAGGCTGTCGGCGCCGGGGCCGAAATACTCGACAATCGCGTCCGTGGCGCCTTTCACGGTCAACAGGCCCGCCAGCCTGAGGATCACGTCTTTGGCGGAGGTCCAGCCGTTGAGCTTGCCCGTGAGGCGCACGCCGATGATCTTCGGGAACTTCAGTTCCCACGGCATCCCGGCCATCACGTCGACCGCGTCGGCCCCGCCCACGCCGATGGCGGCCATGCCGAGCCCGCCGGCGTTGGGCGTGTGCGAATCCGTGCCGATCATCATACCGCCGGGAAAAGCGTAGTGTTCGAGCACGACCTGGTGAATGATGCCGGCGCCCGGTTTCCAGAACCCGATGCCGTACTTGTTCGAAACCGACGCCAGGAATTCGTAGACTTCCTTGTTCATCGTCATGGCGTCGAGCAGGTCCTGTTTCGCCCCCACTTTTGCCACAACCAGGTGGTCGCAATGCACCGTCGTCGGGGCCGCAACACGCGCACGGCCTGCCTGCATGAATTGAAGCAGGGCCATCTGGGCCGTGGCGTCCTGCATGGCGACCCGGTCAGGTGCGAATTCCGCGTAAGACGTGCCGCGCCTATACGCTTGGGCAGGTTCTCCGCCGTGAATGTGGGCGTAAAGCACCTTCTCGGCGAGCGTCATCGGACGGTTCAACACGCGCCTGGCGGCAGCAACCCTGCCCGGAAGCCGCGTGTAAACCTGTTCAATCATTTCCAGGTCAAACTGCATGGTAATCCTCTTGATCGGTTATTGAGTCCAAGATCCTATACCATTGTACCGGCATCTGACAAATGATCGCCCGCCATTTAACAAGCCGCCTATGCACACGATTGTGGTGCGGGCGTCTCGCCTGCACGATTTACAGAAGCAGGCGGGACGCCCGCAC
>DATKVG010000126.1:0-3273 GCA_035530195.1 Bathyarchaeia archaeon
TTACCTCGACGAAATGGCGAGTCAAGAGACGATCCGGGAAGGAGACGCGGCCGTTCAGCCCGATGGTTCCGGGGCCATCACGTTGATGACCATCCACAAGGCGAAAGGACTCGAGTTTCCGATCGTCGTAATTCCGGACACCGCGCGGTCGCGCCGCCGAAGCGGTCCCGGCGACATCGCGTTGCACCGCGAATTCGGGTTCGGCGTGCGAATCACCGGCGACGAAGGCGAACCGCTGTCTACCACGATGCACCGGATTATCGGCCGCGCCCACGAGGCCAAAAAAAACGCCGAACACGCGCGGATCCTCTACGTGGGCATGACACGCGCGCGTGATTGGCTGCTCATCGGCGGGGCGCCGGACCCGCCCTCGGGAAGCTGGTTCGCTGAGTTCGACAAGCAGTACGGTCTCACACATTGTGAAGACGGGCATACTTTCTGCGGCGCCTACGGGAGCGAACCGTGGTCCGCCGTGGTGCGGCGCGCAGTGGCGGATGAAGTAGACGTCACCGAAGCGATCCCGGCGGAGACAACAGTACCTGAGCGGAGTGAAATCGAGATTCGCGCCAATCCGTTGATGGGTTTCAATACGCGCGAAAGAGTGCTGCCGGTTTCAGTAATCTTGGATTGGTTGTTCGGCGCGTTTAATAGGACATATAGGACTTATGGGACGAATGGGGAGGCCGAGCTGGGGCTCGGCGATCCCGGGGGTCCGATGGCCGATGGCGTATCGCCGGCGTTTCGCGGGACGCTTGTGCATCGTCTGTTTGAGTTGTGGCGGTTTGACCATGATCCGCCGGTTGATGCGGTGCTCGAGCGGGAATGTCCGGGCCTTGGCGTACAGGCCGCGATGGCGTCCTATTTGCGCGATGTGGCGGCCCGCTTCCTGGAATCGCCGCTTGGAAAGCGTATGCGCGCGGCGCACATCGAGCGGGAAGTCCCGTTCCTGTTGCGGTTGGACGAGGCCGTGGTCAGCGGTACGATCGATGCCGTGCTCGAGGACGGTACGCTGGTGGATTACAAGACGGGCGCGCGCAAGGCGGAGACCCACGCCCGTTATGAATGGCAACTGGCTTTGTACGCGATCGCGGCCCGGCGATTGAAGGGGATAGCCCCTCCGCTGGGTTTGCTCTACTATGTGGACTGTGGCGAAACGAGCGAAGTGGACCTGAGCCGCGAACGACTCGATGAAGTGATTTCACGAACGGAGGCGATCCTCCGGATGCCGAGGCGGTCATGAGAACAAGAATGACGCGCGTGGCCGTAGCCGCACTTTTTCTCTGGGCAGGCGGGGCGGCCGGTGCGCCGGAGTCGCTTTCGAGGGGTCTGTTTGAGATCCAGTATGCCGCCGGCAACGAGGCGCTCGCGGAGCGAACGCTCGATATGCTTGAAGACGGCCTCGATAAGTTTTCGAAACGGCTCCCGGGCGGATCAGAGCCGATCCGCATTTTCCTTTGCGCGAACTACACGGAATTCGTGCGGCTCGCGGGCGACTACGGCAGGGTGAACGTAGGCGGAATCGCGAGGTCCGAACAGGGCCTCATCGTCCTAAAACCTCCCGAACTCCTGCCAGCGGGCCAAGACTACGGCGGCATGGTCCGTCATGAACTCCTGCACGTGTTGCTGGCCCGGAATACGGAAGACGCGTATGTGCCGCGCTGGTTCAACGAAGGCGTGGCCATGGTGATCTCGAAGGAACTGCGGTGGGAAAGCGGGCTGCGTATCGCCCGGATGTACGTGCGAGGCCGTGTGATCCCCTATGCCAATCTGAATTTCGCGTTTGCCCCGGTCGGAGACGAAGGCGTATTCGACGACGCCTACGCGCAGGCCCTTTCGCTAACGCGCTACCTCATGGATCGCGCCGGAGAAGAACGGTTCTGGGCGCTGGTGAGCGCGTTGAAAACCACGGGGTTCGAGGACGCGCTTCCAAGGTACACCGGTTTCACACCGGCCACGTTGTACGACGGCTGGCGGCGGTCCCTGTGGAAGATCGCATTGCTCACGTCGTTGCTGTCCGGATTTTCTGCTTTCCAACTGATGGCGTTTTTGGTTATAGTAGCGTATCTACGGAAACGGCATCTGGGACGAAAGACCCTTCGGCGATGGGAGGAGGAAGAAAACGAAGCGCCCATTTTCCGGTCGGCGGGGTGTACCCCGCCTGAGTGGTGGGAGTCGGTCGAGGAAGGGCTCTATCCCTGGGAGGAAGAGTATGAGGAGAAAGACTAATGGAGGGAAGTAGATTGCGCGTGGCCATCGTGGGGGCGAGCGGCATCGGGAAATACCACGGAAGCTGGTGGGCGATCGAAGGGGCCGAAGTATGCGCGTTTGCGGGCCGCTCGGCGGAGTCCGTGGCCAGAACGCAGGAAGCGCTGGCCCGATTCTTCGGTTTTGCGGGGCGCGGCTACACGAACGTCGAAGCGATGATCGCCCAGGAACGGCCGGACGTCGTGGACGTCTGTTCGCCTCCGGCCTGCCATTTCGAGCATGCGCGCACCGCGCTCGAGGCGAGTTGCCACGTCCTGTGCGAGAAGCCCTTCGTGTATGACCCCGACGCGGAACGCGAGGCGATCCTTGCCCAGGCGTGCGCGTTGGTGGACTTGGCGGCGCGTAACGGCCTGCGTCTGTGCGTTTGCACGCAATACTCGGCGGCGGGCCCCGTCTTCGCCCGTATCTGGCAGGAAGCGCGCGGCAATGAGCCCGTGCACCACTATCATGGCCATCTCGAATCACCCGCGAAGAACCGGCCGCCCGATCCGGAGCGCATCTGGCTGGACCTGTCGCCGCATCTGCTGAGCGTCTTGCTGAAACTCGCCCCGGACGCCGAGGCGGACTGGGATACGTTGCGCCCCCGCTTCAACGAATACGAGGCCTGTGCCGACTTCTCGATGCGCCATCCCGCCGGTGAGACCATCGATTGTGCGCTCGTTACGCGAAACGCCCTGCGCCCTCCGTTAAACGTCCGCCATTTCAAGTATAATGGGTGCCCATTCGTCGTCGAAGGAGAGAAAGGCGCCGATGGAGTGTATTGCGCCTGCATCGAGACTCCCGAAGGCCGTTTCGTCGAGCCCGACATGATGCGCGTTCTGATCCGGGATTTCATGGCGGGGCGCGTCACGGCAACCCCGGCGGAGTCGCTGGCGAATCTGGACATGATGCTGCGCATACGAGACGCCGCGCGCAAAGCAAAGAACCTCGGTAAGGAACAAGGATAGACAGGATTTTCAGGAAGGCAAGAATGTGTTCATCTTGAGTATCCTTGTCCAAACAAAAGGA
>DATKVG010000127.1:0-14649 GCA_035530195.1 Bathyarchaeia archaeon
TAAGCCAACCGACAATGGTGAACGTAACGGCCACGCCGGGCAATTCTCAGAAGACGGCTGCCGTAAAGGTCATTCCGCACAAAGGCAAAGGAAGCTACCCCGGCAGACGTAACGGCCACGCCGAAAGATTCTCAGAACTCGATTGCCGGGAAGGTCATTTCGTGCAAAGGCTGCGGGCGAGGTAAGCATAAGCGGGGCGATCATGCCTCTGAGGTGGTCGCCCCGGTTTCTAGCTCTTGGCTGTCGTTCGGCAATGGTTTCGGCCTCGGAATAACGCCCGGCCTCAATTGTTGCAGGCGCAGATCCGGATTCTACGCTCGCACACCGACGTCGGCCGCATTATGCCAACTCCGCAAGAAAAACAGAACTTGAGAATTGCTTCCCAATGATCGCTCAGGATCACTGCAACGCGTCCTTTTCGTCCAAATCGAGTTCTAACGGCATGGAGACCGATTGTTCCAAGCGTAGGCTTCCTTCCCAATGATTGTCCTTGTGGTACACCGACCATTTTGCTTCCCCCGCCGGGAGGCCGCCCGCATGAAACAAGCCATATTCATCCGTTTCCAATAGATAGTACTGTATAGCGCCATCCGGTTGCATCACTTCGATTCCGATTGCGATTGGCTCGAATGCTTCCGCGCCGAATAACCGGATACTACCTGTCAATTCGGCATTCCCACCCAGGAAATCGAGGTCTGTTTCTTGGCGTTGGCCGCGCTCGAGTATCACATTGCGCATCATACCGACGCTTATGTACGGCTGACCGGTGGGTGGCTCGTAGGGGCCGAAGCCAGGGCATATTGTCGACGAGACGTTTATGGTGCACGGCATCGAAGGCAGGCCCTCTACCGTGTAGAACCCCGTGTCATCACTCATGCCGTCATAAATTCCGATCACGCTAGAGTATTGATCGTCCGAGCTCCGGACATAAACGCGAACGCGCGGCAGCAGCTCTCCATCAAGGGATAGATATCCCGTGATTGAAGCCCCGCTTTCACTAAGGGTCAGCGTAATACCCTCCACGTCTTCATTTCCAGACGGGATGGCCACCTCATCGCCTACATATCGGAGAGTATTCTTGCCGGTATATTCCTGTTTGGCGGCGGAAATGATGGTCTTTTCAGCGGAGGCAATCTCCACTTCAAATTTCCCCGACGCGTTGGTGGCGCCAATGGCGCTTCGTGCGTAACTCGAGATGTTGGCATTGGGGGCGTAGCCAAGGAAGATGTGCGCATCGGCAATCTCCTTGCCGGCATCGTTGACGACTCTTCCGCGGACTTTGCGTGACGGTTTGAGCGGAACAATGACATCGACCGCCTTCGCGTACTCGGTCATGAAGGGCCTGATGTCGACGGCGTCCTGGGCATACCCTTTCGCCGACGCGATAACAAAGCCCGCGTTAAATGGGGCATCGGCCGTGAACGAAAAACGACCTTGGGGATCGGACACCGTTGTCATTTCGATATCGTTTGAGATGCCGCCGGATCGGCCTTTCCAGCCCGGACCGTAGCCAACCTCGAATTTGCCCAGCGGGCGACGCGTAAAGGCGTCAATTACCTGGCCTGATATGGCGATCTGTAGTTTCTCCAGCACGATTTCAAGTTTTTCTTCGCCGGAGCGAACGCGCAGACTTGTCTGGCGGTAGCTTGTTTGGGCTGCAGTCAGGATGTATTCCGCATCTGCCAGGCCCAGGAAACGGAAGCCTCCGTCCGGTGTAGACTTGGTTTGCAGGCGGTTCAGATTAAGGCGAGCGTCCAGTTGTCCCTGCGTTTCTTCAGCAATCATTGATAGAATCGGTACCTGCTCCCTCAGGGCACTCGGCGCGACAGGACTGATGGCAACCCCCGCCGAGGCCACAGGAATGCCTTTTTCGTCTAGAATACGGCCCGCAATACCCAATCCGTCATTCAGTCGCAGCACGATTCCTTTCTTGACTTCATCCGCCCTAAGCGTAATGACCGTTTCCTGTCCCGTTGGCGCGATTTGTTGCGGGGGCGATTTCGCGCCGGTTGTGAACAGCCAATAGCTTCCCGGCGCAAGATCATTCAACAAGAACCCGCCCGAAGAATCCGTGACGCTACTGGCCGGGTTATATCCATTTCCGCCTTCGAGCCGGATCCCCTTCACGATGTAGGTCGCCAGGGGCTTTCCCTGCGCACCCAGGAGCACGCCTTCGACACGCGCTTTGCCGGGCGCAAGAGGAAGCGGTTCGACTGTAGCCACGGGCATGGGCGGAGGTTCATTGATCGGCAAAGAGTACACGCTTCGTTCCGCCGTGGGCGTTGCGGGATGTTGAGGCCGCCGGTCTTTCACCTGCATAACCGGGGGCGAAACCTCCGCCGACTCCTTTTGCCAAGTGTACCGGCCATACCCCAGTGCGATGAGCGCCAACGCCGCCGCCGTCCCTAAGACCACCTTTTTCATGGCAAGAAATCCTGTGGCAAGCCACGCAGCCTGCGCAGTTGTTCCGCTGCCGATCCATCCGGCCAACACGATCTTATTCAGTGATGCCGCCACCGACACCGGGGCGGCTTCGCTCTCGAGGGCGCCGAGCGCGGCCGCCAACGAAGGCGCCGCAACTGCGACCCCTTTTCGTCGGAGTTGTCGGCGAATCTCTTCGATTCCACTTTTCAAGCGTTTCATTACGGTGTTCGGCGAGACCCCGAGTTTTTCAGCCGCAGCCTGGTGCGTATGCCCCTCGAAATAATGCAGTACGATGGCTGAGCGCAAATCGGCTGGAAGGCCGGCAATTGCCTCGTCGACCTGGGCGCGGATGTCCTCCCAGGAGGAATCGAGGGCATGTCGAGGCTGCTCCGCATAGCGTCGTTCTCGTGCCTTGCGGGCTCCGTCGCTTCGAATGCGGTCGATCGCGCGGTTTGCGGCACTTCGATAGAGCCAGCCCGCAAGGTTTTCCCGTATGCTGGTGTTCGCGATGGCCAACTTCTCAAAACATTCCAGCGTAATGTCTTCCGCATCCTCCCGGTTGGCGAGCATGCGGTGCGCCGTCGAGTACACCATGTCCAGGTGCCGTTCGATAAGCTCTCGGAATGCCTCGCTGTCCCGGGTCTTGGCCCACTGGCGATATAAGAGCGCATCTGGAGTCACGGAAACCCTTTTCCGACGGGGCGTCATCGTTTCCCCGTCTCGTTCTCTCTATACAGACGGAGTCGACTCTGAAAACTCACACTCTGCTGGAGGATATTCCAGAATATACTGCATTCTGGCTGCGCGTTTTCCACTTCGAAAGGTTGCTCTAATTATATGGATATATTATAATTAGTGGCTCTAAAGAACGAGAGGGTCGTCAATGACGGACGAAACGACGATTGATCAAGCCCGGTTGATCCACCGGTCGCTGATGGTATTCCACAAAAGCATGATGGCCCGGCACTTAACGGGGGCTGAGCGGGGTTGCGGGTGCGATCTGACGCTGGCCCAGATGAACATGGTGATGCTGGTTCACGAGCACGGCCAGATGACGCTGAAAGACTTGGCGGAGGCGCTTCGGGTATCTCCGCCGTCGGCGTCGGCAATGGTGGATCGGCTGGTGGAGACGGGCGTGCTGACGCGCGAGCAAAACCGGGCGGACCGGCGTGAGGTCATAATCCGGACTGCGGCGTCCGCCGCAACGGATATCCAAGCGGCAGAACGCCAGGCGTTGGGTGCGATTGTAGAGGTGTTGGAGAAGCTGGGACCTCAGTGTGCCAAGGTTTGGTGCGACATTCAGTGCGATGTAATGCGGGTTTTGGAAGAAGAGTTTGCGGCGGAGAGGTCCGTCCATGACGGTTCGGGCGAGGTAACGCTATGAGGCGGAAGGTTTTAGCGGCTATGGCCGCAGTGCTGATTGTGTTGGCCGGAGTGGGCGCCAATATGTTTCTTTCTTCCCTGAAAGAACCCCCGGCCCAAGCCGAGCCGCGGCAGATTGCATTGCGTGTCGAGGCCATGCAGGTGCAGCCCCAGGAGGTCCCCGTCATAATGGTCAGCCGCGGCGAGACGCGCTCGCTCAACATCGTGGCAATCTCACCTGAGGTAAGCGGGCGGGTCGTAAAGATCCACCCCGATCTCAAGGTCGGCGGCGTCATTCCGGCGGGTGAGGTGATGTTCGAAATCGACGCGCGCGACTACCAATCCCATCTCGAAGAGGCCAACGCCAACGCCGAAATGAACCGGCAAACCATCGAACGCCTTCGACGCCAGTTCAAAACCGACCAGGACCGCCTCGATACGTTCGAGCGGTCCCGCGAACTGGCCCGGGCCGAACACGAGCGGCTCAAGGAACTGTTCGAAAAGGACGAAGTGGGCACCCGGTCAGCCGTCGAGCAGGCCGAGCGGGCCTACAACGCCGCCGCCGACCAGGCGGACCAGATGGCCCAGGCTTTGGCCCTTTACCCCGTGCGCATCCAGGAGGCGGAAAGCGCGTTGAAGGCGGCGCAAGCACGCCGCGATCTGGCCGAGGTGGCGCTCGAGCGAACCGTCGTTAAAGCGCCGTTCAACGCGCGGGTGCAGGCGGTGACGCTGGAAAAGAACATGTTTGTCGTGCCTGGAGCCAACCTGCTGACGCTGGCCAACGACAGTATCCTCGAGATCAGCGTGCCCCTGGACAGCCGCGAAGCCCGCAAGTGGTTGCAGTTCAAGGATCAGGAGAAAAACCCGGAAGACGCGTGGTTCCGCGATGTCGAGCCGGTTCCCGCCGAGATCCGATGGACCGAAGACTCGGAGGGCCACGTTTGGACAGGGATCCTGCACCGAGTAGAGAAGTTCGACGACCAAACCCGCACGGTGACCGTGGCGGTCCGGATTTCGGGTGAAAATGCGCGCAGCCGGGATGACGATGGGCTTCCGCTGGTTCAAGGGATGTTTTGCGAAGTGCGGATACCCGGCCGGGCCGTGGAAGGCGCCTACCGAATCCCTGCTTCGGCCGTTTCGTTTGATGGCGTGGCCTACTTGGCGGTGGATGGACGCCTCAAGGCGGTCCGCCTGACGAGGGAACTCAACATCGGCGAAGAGGCCATCATCACGGAAGGCCTGAAACCGGGTGATATCGTCGTGACGACACGGTTGGTAAACCCGCTCGAGAATACGCCGCTCGAAATCGTGAAGCCGGCCGGCAGCCAGTCGGCGCCGGGCGCCGAGTCGCCAGCCGCTGTGGGGCCCCTGGGCCCCGCTAATCGGGGCAGTGCCGTGCAATGAACAAGCTGATGGGCGCGTTCATACGCAACAACGTATTCGCCACGGCACTCACGATAGTGCTCATCGTAGGCGGCGCCGTCGCCCTCAAAATGATGGTGCGCGAGTTTTTCCCCGAGATCTCGATAGACCACATCCTGGTGGATGTCCCGTATCCGGGCGCCGATCCCGAGGAGGTCGAGGAAGGGATCAGCCGGAAAATCGAGGAATCGCTCGATACGGTCGAAGGCATCAAGCGCTACACCACCGTCTCGGCGGAGAATTTCTCCCATGCCTTCATCGAGGTGGCCGAAAACTACGATTCTTCCTCGGTCTATGACAAGGTTCGCAACGCGGTCGACTCGATTTCCACGTTTCCCGTAGACGCCGAAAAACCAATTATCTCCGAGCTTGTCTTCCGTCACGAGGTCGTGGTTGTGGCTCTGTCCGGGGAGTTTCCCGAACGCACCCTCAAGGAATGGGCCGAGGAGATTAAAGACGAACTGCAGCGGCTGCCCTATGTGTCGCAGGTGGCCGTGCTCGGGACGCGCGATTACGAGGTTGGCATCGAAGTAAGCGAGGCCCGCCTGCGCGAATACGGCCTCACGTTCAGCCAGGTCGCGTCGGCCGTCCGCCGGGGCAGCCTCAACCTCGCCGGAGGCGTATTGCGCACCACCGGCGAGGAAATCCGCCTGCGCACCGTGGGCCGAAAGTACACCGCCGAAGACTTCGCCAAAATCGTCCTGCTCGCCCGGCCCAGTGGGGAAATCATCACGCTCGACCGGATCGCCGATATCCGCGACGAGTTCACCGAAGACCCCGTATACGGCGAGTTCAACGGCCAGCGGGCCGTGATGGTGGGCGTCTTTAAAACAAAAGAAGAAGACGCGATCGCCATCGCGGAAGAGGTCCGGCAGTACGCCGCGGAGAAGCAACTCGAGTTGCCGGAGGGCGCCGGCATCTCCCTGTGGGCCGACAATGCCTACCTGATCCAGGACCGCCTCAACATGCTGCGCCGCAACGGCATCCAGGGGCTCATCATCGTCATCATCCTGCTGTTCCTGCTGCTCGATGCGCGCCTGAGTTTCTGGGTGTCCATGGGCATCCCAATCTCATTTGGCGGTGCGCTCGCCGTCATGTATATGCACGGCGACACCCTCAACATGATCTCGCTGTTCGGCCTGATCATGGTGCTCGGCATGCTGGTAGACGACGCGATCGTGGTCGGCGAGGCTATCCACTACCACCGCATGAACGGATTGAAACCATTCGACGCCGCCCTCAAAGGCGTAACGGAAGTCGCCCTGCCGGTGCTCGGGGCCGTCACGACCACCATTATCGCGTTCATGCCGCTGATGTTTGTCGGCGGCATCATGGGCAAATTCATCCGGATCGTGCCGATTGCCGTTATCGCCTGCCTGGCCATCTCCCTGTTCGAATCACTGTTCCTGCTGCCCGCCCACCTCAACAGGTTGCCCGAACTCGTCCGGCATCCCGCCAACCACAGGCCCCATCCCCTGCTTCGGTTCCGCTGGGCATTCAGCAATGCCATGGACTGGTTTATCGTGCGGGTTTACGCGCCGTTCCTCGACAGGACGCTCCGCCATCGGTATATCGCACTGGCCGCGGCCGCCGCGGTCACGCTGATAACCCTTGGCCTATTCACCGGCGGGTTCATCAAGTTCGAAACGTTTTCGGAAGTTGATGGCAACGATCTGTCCGCTTCGGTCGAATTCCCCGCGGGCACGCCGATTTCCGTTACCGAAAACGCGGTCGCCAGGTTGCGCGACGCGCTCGAGCGGGTTGCGGAAAAAACCAAAACGTCCAGCGGCAAACCCCTGCTCGCAAACGTCTATGCGGTTTCTGGCCAATCCGGCGACGGGTTCGAGCAAAAGACCGGCAGCAACCGAGGCCAGGTCCGCACCGAATTGCTGCGGACAGAAGAGCGCGGCATCCATAGCGAAGAAATCAAAATCATGTGGGAACGCGAGGTCAGCGCCATTCCCGGCGCGCTCAGCCTGACGTTCGCGGGCATTTCGGCGGGGCCGCCCGGTGCGCCCATCGAAGTCTGGCTGCAAGGGGAAGATATGAGCGTGCTCCTGGCCGGATCCGCCGAGATCAAAGAAAAACTCAAGACGTACGATGGCGTGTACCAGATACAGGACGACTACCGACCCGGGAAGACCGAGGTCCGGCTTAACCTGAAACCCGAAGCACGAACGCTCGGGTTGATGCTCGAAGACCTCGCCCGCCAGGTATTCGCCGGCTACTACGGCGAAGAGGCCGTACGCATCCAGCGCGGCCGCGACGACGTACGCGTACGCGTACGTTACACCGAAGGCGAGCGCCGACAGTTGGCGGAGTTCGAGCGAATCCGCATCCGGACGCCCCTGGGCATGGAAGTGCCGTTGCTGTCGGTGGCCGATGTCGAGTACGGCGAGGGATACTCGAGCATTACGCGCATCAACGGGCTCCGGCGCGTCGCCGTAACCGCCGAAATCGATACCACCAAGGCCAACGCCGAAGAGGTCTTGGCGGATCTCGACAGCGGCTTCTTGCCCGACCTGCAGAAGCGGCTCGGGTTTATCTACTCGTTCGAAGGCGCACAGACGGAGAGCCGCGAGGCCCTGGACTCGCTGAAAATAGGTTTTCCGATGGCGCTCTTTGTGATTTTCGTCATTATTGCCACGATTTTCCGCTCCTATCTTCAGCCGGTTGTCATCATGTTTTCGGTGCCGTTCGGCCTGATGGGCGCGGTTTATGGCCATCTCATGTTTGGGCTGACAGTCACGCTGATGAGCCTGTTCGGGATGGTGGCCCTGGCGGGGGTAGTCGTGAACGATGCCATCGTTCTGGTCGATCATTTGAACACGACGCTTCGCTCGAAGGTGCCGTTTTACGACGCCCTGCGTAAGTCAGGGATGCGGCGGTTCCGCGCGATTTTCCTGACTTCGGCCACGACGGTCGGCGGGCTGTCGATGCTGATCCTGTCGCGCGACATGCAGGCCCAGTGGCTCAAACCGATGGCGGTGTCGCTGGCGGTGGGGCTTATCTTCAGCACGGTGCTGACCCTCGTTTTCCTGCCGGTACTGCTGGCGCTGTTCAACGACCTGCGCCGGGGCGCCCATTATGTTATTCATGGACGGCTGCCATTGCCGGAAGAAGTTGAGCCCGCTTGTTGCGAGGCTCCTGCGAATGATTTTTCATCCGGCGCGGTTATAGAAGGTAAATAGGAGGGAACCTTTTGATGCACCCGCGGCTATCCGCCTTTGTCGCAACCGTGTTTGGCGCGCTGGCGGTTTTGCTTATTGCGCAAGTGGCGCCGGCGCAGCCGCCCATTGCGCCCGTCGAGAATCAGGCCGCGCCTGTAGAACAGCCGGCGGGTTCTCCCGGCGCGACTGCGGAATCCGAGCTGGGCGTGCCGCCCGTTGCACAAACGACCGTCCGCGAGTCGATGCCCGAGGTACCGCCCGTAATCGGCCTCGCAAACGCGCAGGAATTGGCTTTGCGTAATAACCCGTCGCTGCAGGCGGCAGAGGCGCGGATCCGCCAGGCCCGGGCCCGGGTGCGGCAAGCGGTGTCCGCGTATTTCCCGCAAGTCGACACTTCATTTACGGCCACACGCACCCATCTGGCGGAAAACCTGCTCAAGACCGGCCGGCAGGCGGCATTTAACGCGCCGCTCGCCCCGCTCCAGTCTCAACTTCAACAGGTCCTGGCCGGGCAGGCGTCGCTGGGCGACCCTGCGACATTTGTGCCGCAGGCACTGAGCGCGGGTGCGGCGGCGGTCACGGCGAGAAACGCCGTCCCGGACACGGTCGAGAATTACGAAGCCGCCGTAACGGCGACCTGGCTGATTTTCGACGGGTTCGGAAGGTGGTTTACGAACGCGGCGGCCCGGTTTGGATTGCGCCAGAACGAAGCGTCGTTCCACGAGAGCCAGCGGCTTCTTCTCAATGCGGTTGCCGGCGCGTTTTACAACGTCCAGTTTCAGCGCGAAAACGTCAGAATTGCCGAAGCCGACCAAGGCTACAACGAGCGCCTGCTAAAGGACGCCAAGGCGCGAAGGCGCGTGGGGTCGGGATCGCTGAGCGACGAGTTGAACTTCGAGATCCGGATGCGGGCGGCCGAGGCGGCCGTGCTGCAGGCCCAGAACGGGTACACGGTTGCCCTGGTGGGGCTCGCGGCCCTGATGGGGTTGCCGGATGCCGGACTGCCCGCGGGGACCGAGGTCGCTGAGCTTGCCAGCGAGTCGCCGGAAGAACTCGAGGAGCCGCCCGCGCTCGACGAGTTGCTCGCATCCGCCGATCGGCGCCGTCCGGATTTGGCGGCGGCGCGGTTCGGCATGAAGACGGCCCATGCGGCGGTCGGCATCAACCGGGCGCAGTACTTTCCCACGGCCGCGGCTTTTGCGTCGCGTAACGCACAACGGGGCAACAACGCGAAGTTCGAACAAGACGATTTCGCCAGCACGATCGGCGTCAGCGTATCGTATGACCTGTTTACGGGGTTCAGGCGGAAGGCGCAGGTGGCCGAGGCGCGCGCCGCCGAAGATGAGGCGCAGCGGCTGCTCCAAAATGCCGAGATCAACGCCTATTCCGAGGTGCGCCAGGCGCTCAACGATGTCTTGACCAGCAAGCGGGAGCTCGTACTGGAGCGGTTGAACATGGCGAACGTCGAGCGCAACCGCGCGCTTGTCGAGCGTGAGTATGAAGTGGGGCAGGCGTCGCTGGTGCGCCTGAATGAAGCGCAGCGCGATTTGATCCAGGCGCAGGGGCGGCTGGTGTTTGCTCGCGTTTCGCTGCGTCAGGCGTGGTTCGCCCTCAAAACGGCCACGGGCGAGAGTGTTGTGCCCTACATAAACGAATCCGCCAAAGCCGCAGAGTAAATCCCATTGCGACGCCCCCCGGCCGCACTACCGTGTCTCCTTGACTTCCCACGACCTCAACACGGTACACTTCATCCATGGAACCATTTGCCGTTCAGAAACTTTCGGGTTGGGGGCGCTATCCTGTCGAAGAGTGCCGCGTATACCGGCCCGAAAAGCGGCGGGCGGCTTGTGACATATTGCGTACGTGCGCGGGTTCACTGATTGCGCGTGGGCTTGGTCGCAACTACGGCGATGCGGCGATCAATGGCGGGGGAGCCGTCCTGGATTACACGCGGCTGAACCGGATGCTTTCGTTCGAGGCGGATGCCGGCATTTTGGAATGCGAAGCGGGCGTGAGCCTGGCCGAGATCCTCGATGTGTTCGTGCCGCGCGGGTTTTTCCTGCCCGTACTGCCGGGGACGAAGTTCGTCACGGTCGGCGGCGCCATCGCCAACGACGTCCACGGCAAGAACCATCACGTGGATGGCACCTTCTCGAGGTATGTGGATCAACTGACGCTGCTGACGCCGGCCGGGGAGACGATGACCTGTTCGCCGTCGGAGAACAGCGAGGCATTTTGGGCGACGGCGGGCGGGATTGGGCTGACGGGGCTGATTTTGTCGGCGCGGCTGCGGCTGCGGCCGGTGCAGACGGCGTATGTGAAGGCCGATTACGTTCGGGCGTCGAACATCGAGGAAGCGCTGGCGGCGATGAATCAGTCGGACGAGCGGTACACGTATTCGGTGGCGTGGGTCGATTGCCTGAGCAAAGGGGCGAGGCTGGGCCGGTCGGTCCTGATGCGAGGCAATCCGGCGGCGCCGGGCGAAGTTCCGCGCGGCTCAGACCCGCTGCGGCCCCGGAAAAAACGGGCGAAAACCGTGCCGCTGGATTTCCCCGGGTTCGTGCTTAATCCGCTTTCGATCAAGGCGTTCAACTCGATGTTTTATGCGGTCCATCCCTCGGTTGAGGGAAGAATCGTCGATTTTGACACGTATTTCTGCCCGCTGGATTCGATCGGCCACTGGAACCGGATGTACGGCAAGAACGGGTTCGCACAGTTCCAGGCCACGTTCCCGTACAGCGACAGCGGGGGTCTTGTGTCCCTGCTGGAGTTGATCAGCCAGTCGTCTTGCGCGTCATTTTTGGCGGTGCTCAAACGAATGGGGGCCCAAGGGCCGGGGATGCTGTCGTATCCGTCCGAGGGCTATACGATCACGTTGGACATCCCGATGCGGCGCGACCTGGCGGCGCTCCTGCGCAAGATGGAACGGCTCGTGCTCGAGCACGGCGGCCGAATGTACACGGCCAAGGACGCCACGGCGCTCCCGGAAACATTTGCCGCCATGTATCCGCGCCTCCACGAGTTCCGCGACGTAAAACGCCGGCTCGACCCCCAAAACCACTTCAGTTCGACGCAGTCGCGCCGGCTGGGCATCACGCCGGCCAGGGAGGGTGCGCATGGCGACTGAACCCGCGGGCGGCAAAGGCGTTGTCATTCTCGGGGCGACCTCGGCGATCGCGCGGGCCGCCGCAATCGAGCTTGGGCAGCGGGGTTACGACCTGATCCTGGCGTCGCGCGATACCGAGGAGAACCAGGCGGTCGCGTCAGACGTCGAGGTGCGTACGGGCGCGAAGGTGGCGGCGTTCCCATTCGAGGCCGAGGACATGTCGAGCCACCCGGCCTTTTTCACGCGGTGCCGCGACCATTTCGGCGGCGGGCTTGCGGGCGTCATCCTGTGTTTCGGTTATCTCGACGACCAGAAGGCCGCCGAGCGGGATTTTTCCATCGCCCGCAGGATCATTGACGTCAACTACACCGGCGCCGTGTCGATCCTCGAATTGTTCGCGGGCCATTTCGAGGAACGCAGAAAGGGGTTCATTTGCGCGGTGTCCTCGGTCGCGGGCGACCGAGGCCGCCTAACCAACTACATGTACTGCTCGGCCAAAGCCGGCTTGACCACATACCTCGAGGGGCTGCGCAACCGGCTGTTCCGGTCGGGCGTGCCCGTTACGACCGTGAAGCCGGGGTTTGTCGATACAAAAATGACGTTCGGCAAGCCCAACCTCATGCTGGTTGCCCCCGCCGAAAAGGCCGCAAAAGATATCGTCAAAGCCGCGCTGAAAGGCAAGGACGTCATCTACACCCCCTGGTTCTGGCGCTACATCATGCTCATCATCCAACACGTGCCCGAAACCATCTTCAAACGCCTCAAACTGTAACAGTGTCGACTTCCGGCAGAGCCGCTTTTACAAAACTCCAACAACCAAAAGCGAAAAACGGGGACGGACTCACTTTTTTCGGCCGTTTGAAAAAAGGGTGTCTGTCCCCGCTTTTCGCGCCCGCTTTTCGCGGCCTTTGCGTCACAAGGTTGTTGGTTTTTTCTGCGGGTAGGCGGTTTCGAGGTGCTTGACGATCAGCGCGGCGTTTTCGGGAGTTATTTTTGCCCCGTGCTGGATCATCCGGTCGACGAGTTCTTTCCATGGGGTTTTGCCGGAGTAGGCGACGGCTTTTTCGATCCTGTGGCACGCCGAGCAGGACTGCTTGAACAGTTCCGCGGGGTCGGCGGCGGGCCCAGCGGACGCTTTTTCACCGGGCTCGGCCACGGGTTGAGGTTTTGCGCCGCAACCCGCACCCAGGATGGCTGTCAGAATGGCGACCAACAGAACCATGACAAACGCTGACGTGCGACCCATAAGGTTCCCCTTTCGTTTTCGCTCCGGTTGGGGCGATTATGCCGATTTCTGCCGAGGGGTGGCAAATAGAATCTGTGGGAGGCTTCATCCGTCCCTCCGGGACTTTGCATGGGGGCGTGTCTGAACCCAGGACTGGCGTCCTGGGCTACTGTCAAGCGTCCCTCCGGGACTTTTGGCTTTCTGAACGGGCGTGTTGCCGCGGGGGCGCCGTGCCCTTATACTGGCGGAATCAACCGATGGAGGGCGCACATGATGAGCAAGAAAATGGGACGGCGCGAGTTCATGAATACGGCGGCGCTGGGCGCGGGTGCGCTGGGCGTGATGAGCATTCCGCCGCGGGCTGTCGCGGCGCAGAACAAGATCCTGCGGGTGGGCGTGATTGGCACGGGCAACCGGGGCAAGAGCCTGACCGGCACCATGCTCAACATCCCCGGCATTTCAGTGCCCGCGGTGTGCGATATCAACGCCGTCAACCTCGCCGCAGGGCAGGACGTCGTCGAGAAGACCGGCCAGAAGCGGCCCGAGCCTTACACGGGCGACGACTATGCCTACCGCAAGCTGCTGGAGCGCGACGACCTCGATGCGATCATCATCGCGACGCCGTGGCACTGGCATACGCCCATGGCGGTCGACGCCATGAAGGCGGGAAAAGCCACGGCCGTCGAAGTGCCCGCGGCCATGACGTTCGAGGATTGCTGGCTGCTGGTCGATACGCACGAGTCCACGGGCGTGCCCTGCATGATGCTCGAGAACTGGAGTTTCCGGCAGGACAACCTCGCCGTGCTCAACATGATCCGGCAGGGGTTGCTCGGCGAGATCATGCACTGCCATTGCGCCCATTCGCACGACTGCGTCGACCACTGGTTTTTCGACACCGACGGCAACATCCGGTGGGGCGGCGAGTACCTGATCAAGTACAACCGGGATCAGTACCCGACGCACAGCATGGGGCCGGTTCTGAGCTGGATGGACATCAACTGCGGCGACGCGTTCGCCACGGGTACGAGCACCGCCACGCGGTCCCGCGGCATCAACGCGCATTTCGAGCAGAAATTCGGCGCGGATCACCCCAACGCGAAGCGCGAGTATAAGCAGGGCGATATTGTTTCGTCCGTCATTCGCACGCACGGCGGCAAGACGATTGTCGTCAATTACGACATGCAACTGCCGCGGCCGTACGACAACCGGTGGATGATCCAGGGGACGCTCGGGCTGTACGACGAGGCGCGCAGTTCGGTGTACATTCTGGATAAGAGCCCGAAGTATCACGAGTGGGAACCGTTCGCGCCGTACCAGGAAAAGTACAACCACCAGTGGTGGAAAGATATGGCGGAAATGAGCGACGGCCACGGCGGCACCGATTACCTCGAGTTGCGCCAGTTCCTCACCGCGGTCCGCAATGGCACCCCAACGCCCATTGACATCTACGATTCCGTCGTGATGTGCTCGATCATCCCCATGTCGGAAAAATCGATTGCCAACGGCAGCGCACCGGTCGAGTTCCCCGATTTCACCCGCGGCAAATGGAAAACCCGCAAACCGTATTTCGCACTGGAAACTTGAAGCTGTACGGAGTGGGGCCGCTCTTAGCGCGGCTTATCGCCGCTTTTTCATGCGGGCGAAGCTTGCGTAAGAGGCGGGCCAAGAGTATTTGATGAGAGTCTGGTTTGGTGAACCCGCGAGGCGGGTTGTCCAGAATGTGGCCCAGGGTGACCGAAGGGAACCCTGGGATAGCGGCCCCACAAAAGAAGTCCCCGAAGGGGCCGCCAGAAATGATCCAGCGAGGGGTGGTCCAGAATGATCCCGAGCGAGGACTGGCCCTGCACGACGGGCATTTGGACCCGTGAAGCGGGTTGTGCAGAATGTGGCCCAGGGTGACCGAAGGGAACCCTGGGATAGCGGCTTACCCCACAAAAGAA
>DATKVG010000128.1:0-128739 GCA_035530195.1 Bathyarchaeia archaeon
GCGCGACCCCCCTCGATCCGTCCGATCCGTCCGATCCGTCCGATCGGCCTATTCCCCATCGCCTGCTACTCGACCCCAAGCTGCCCCACCGTCTCCTCGATAAACTCCCCCGTGATCTCCCGTGCATCCACCACGCTGTAAAACATCTTGGTCGAATCCGCAAACGCCTTCAGCGTCGCCAGGCAATCCCTTATCTCCCCTCGCGACACCCCCGGCACACGGTACTGCAACCCCAGCCGATCGAGCAGGTCCCTGGTCCAGTCCGGCCGGTTTTCCTGCAGCCGCGTCATGCAAATCAGCCCAAGCGCCACCAGGTCCGCATGAACAAAATGACGCTTCGTCATGTGCTCGAGGTTATACGCCACCAGGTGCTCCGAACCTTCCTCCGGCCGGCTGTTGCCCAGCCGCGCACACATCTCCACCTCACGCCGGTACAAGTCCACGATCAAATCGATCCCCTTCGGCGTCACGTCATACACCTCCGCCGCCCCCCGATCCAATTCGGCCAGGCACGCCGCCGCCTCGTCCGCGATCTGTGCGTCATACAACTCGCCCCGGTCCGCCGCCGCCAGCTTCCAATCATAAAGCGCCGTATGAATGCTCGCGATATCCGCCGCACCGCCACGGTTCAGGTGCTTCGGCGCTTTCCGGATCAGGTCGTGGTCAACCAACAGTTCCTCCGGGAAGATATCGCCAACGTACCGCACCGTGTTGTCCACCCGAACCCCCACCATATTCGTCAGCGGCGCGTCCACCGACACAATGGTCGGAACCAGCACCATCCGTTTCCCCCGTTTCCACGCCAGGTACTTCGCCGTGTCGCAGCACGACCCCCCGCCAACTCCAACCACCACGTCAAACGCCGGCGCCGTCGCCTCCAGCCGCTCGACCGTCTCCAAGTCCATGTCCGTCACCATGTGCACGTGCTCCGGCGACCACCGGAGCTGCTCCTGCAACAGCCCCCATGGTATCTCCATCGTCGCCACAAAAACTTTCCCCGGCAAGTCCTTCAGCTTGCGGACCACCCCCGAACCCGATTCAATCCTCGGCGCCCTATACATCTCAGCCCTCCCGCCTTATTCTTACTTCTCTCCATCTTCAATCGACAATCAGCAATCGACAATCACGAATTTCCCCGGTCTCATTTGTCCTTTGTAATTTGTCCTTTGTAATTTGTCCTTTGTCCTTTCTTCCCGCCGGCCACCGTTCACCGGCCACCGGCCACCGGACGCCTCAGCGAATACGCCATCGGCCCGCCGCCGCTCACCGGACATTCGTCAACAAGCACAAACCCAAACCGCTCATAGAACCCCACGTTCGACTTCTTGTGCGTCACCACAAAGCTGGCAACCCCCTCCCTGTCCGCCAACTCCAATCCCGTCGCGATAAGCCTCCCGCCCACGCCCGACCCCTGCCGCGACGGGTCCACACCAAGCACGTCCAGCACCCAATACGGCTCCCGCCGCATCAACGCCGCCTGATGGTTCACCCCCTCCCTGAAAATGCCCCACGCCCGCAACATCCACCGGAAACCCAAGTCCAACGGCATACGCCAATAACCCGCCCGCAACATCCGACCCAACGGCACCTCAAACTTCCCCGGCGGAAACCACAGTGCCGCCCCCGTTATCCCGCCCCCGTCGTCCACCGCCACCCACGAGGCGCCCAGCGGCGCCAATACGCTCGCCCAATGCTCGATCGCCCACGCCGTTGTCCGCGGCCGCGCCGCCGGGTCCGGCGTCAAAAACGACCACATCGGGTCATCCTGAAACGCTCGCGCCAACATCCGCGACGTCTCCCCATACCGATCCGGCCGAAGCGGTACTATCTCCATAAACCCCTCCACACACACGCTAACCAAAAACAATCAACCCCTTCAACCTCCTCGCTTGCGTCTTTTTTTCATCCTTCCTCCTTCCTCCTTTCCATCTGTCCCATTATTTGACATGCCTTTTTACCTGATCCAATATGGCATTGGTGCCAGGGAGACTTACAATGACCCGTAATTCCATCGTTCTTCTTGCGATTCCCGTAATCGCCATGGTTTTCTGCACGGCCCTTCACGCGGAGGATTCCACATTGGACGCAAAGCATGTGCGAGTCTATTACGAGCCGGGCCGGTTCGGCGGCTGGCCCGCCAACCACGGCATGTGGATCTGGGGCAACGAAATCCTGGTCGGGTTCAGCCGCGGCTGGTATAAAAACCTCGGGCCCGAACGCCACGCCATCGACCGCGAGCGGCCCGAGGAACATTTACTCGCCCGCAGTCTCGACGGCGGCGAAACATGGACCATCGAGAACCCCGCCGAGAAAGGCTATCTCATACCCGAAGGCAAGAGCCTGCACGGCATCGAGTTGCCAGGCGTCGCCATCAAACCGCTCGCCGACTGCCCCGGCGGCATCAACTTCACCCACCCGGATTTTGCCATGACGATCCGCATGAACAACGTCGACGGCGGCCAGTCGCGCTTCTACTACTCGTACGACCGGGGCAAAAACTGGGCAGGCCCGTTCCGATTCCCCGACCTTGGCACTCGAGGCGTCTCCGCGCGCACCGACTACATCGTCGACGGCCCCGCCGAATGCACCGTGTTCCTCACCGCCGCGAAAAGCAACGGCGAAGAAGGCCGGCCGTTCTGCGCACGCACAACCGACGGCGGCGCCACGTGGGCCTTCCTTTCGTGGATCGGCCCCGAACACGACGGGTTCGCCATCATGCCGTCGACGGTCCGCCTGTCCGCCAACGAACTGTACACGGTCGTTCGCCGCCGCGAAGGGCCGAAACGGTGGCAACTCGCCTACCTCTCCGAAGACAACGGCCAATCCTGGCGCCCGATGCCCGACCCGGTCGACACGCTCGGCGAAGGCAACCCGCCAAGCCTCATCAAGCTCGAGGACGGCCGCCTCTGCCTGACGTACGGCTACCGGGCCAAACCGTTCAGCATCTGCGCCAAGATCTCCTCCGACAACGGCAAGTCGTGGAGCAACGAGATCGTCTTGCGCAACGACGGCATCGACCGCGATATCGGCTACTGCCGGAGCGTCCAGCGGCCCGACGGCAAGGTCGTCACCACCTACTACATCTCCGACCCGCAAACCAAGCCAGACCGGTACATCGGCGCTACCATATGGAGCCCGCCGCCACCGCCATGAACGTCCAGTGCGAACTGTGCCCGAAAGCCTGCATAATCGCCCCCGGGCAGAGCGGCGAATGCCGGATTCGCGTCAACATCGACGGCACGCTCGCCGCCGTCACGTACGGCCACCCGTGCTCGGTGCATGTCGACCCCGTCGAGAAGAAGCCCATGTACCATTTCCTTCCGGGCACGGGCATCCTGTCGCTGGCCACGGTCGGGTGCAATCTCCACTGCAAGAACTGCCAGAACTGGGAGATCTCGCAGGAAAACCCCGAGAACGTCCGCGCCGCCGAACTTCCGCCCGAGAAGATCCCGGCGCTGGCCGTCGAGTACGGCTGCTCGTCCGTTGCCTACACCTACAGCGAGCCGCTGGCCTGGTACGAGTACACGCTCGACGGCTGCATCCGCGCCCGCGAAGCAAGGCTGCGCAACGTCATCGTCACCGCCGGCTACGCCAACCGGCCGCCGCTCGAGAAACTGTTCAAATACGTCGACGGCGCGAACATCGACATCAAAGCCATGTCCGACCAGTTCTACCGGGACGTGTGCGGCGCCACGCTCAAACCCGTGCTCAACGCGTGCGTCCTCGCCAAATCCGCCGGCGTCTGGGTCGAACTCACCAACCTCGTCATCCCAACACTCAATGATTCGGACGACGACCTTAAGAAACTCGCCCAATGGATCGTTGAAAACATGGGAAACGACACCCCGCTCCATTTCTCGAGGTTCTTCCCGCAGTACAAAATGCGGAACCTGCCCGAAACGCCCGCAGACACGCTCGATCGCGCCAAACAAATCGCCATCGCCGAAGGCATACAACACGTCTACGTCGGCAACCTCGCCCGGCCCGAAGGCAACAACACCTACTGCCCGTCTTGTAACCGGCTCGTCGTCGAGCGCCGCGGGTTCGCCGTCATCCGCAACGAAATCACCGCGGGCAAATGCCCCGCCTGCGGAACGGAGATCAAAGGCATATGGATCTGACCCGCAGACATTTCATCCGCAACGTGTTCCTCCTTCTCGCGCCCATCATCATCGCGCCACGCAAATGGACCCGCGCCATCCGCGCCCGCATCTACCCCGGCCCCGTCGGCCCCCTCGACCCCGCCCAAATCCGCCATCCCGCCAAATGGGCCGGCTGAAGCACTGCCACTTATTCATTCGTCCCATACGTCTCATACGTCCCATACGACCCATTCTCTCTGCAATCTCCCCCGTTTGACTCCGTCCCGCGCTCCGGCAATACTGAAACAGGCTCCGGAGAAGTGAACCTTGGCGCAGCTTGTGGCGTATACACACGAGACACCCGACGCGGTGCTGGTCGATCGCGCTCGATCGGGCGACGCGGACGCATTCGCCGCGCTAGTGCGCCGGTACGAGCGGCCGCTGTACGCTTACGCCCGGCGCATGCTACGTTCCGCCGACGAGGCCGAGGACGTGTTCCAGGAGACGTTCCTGCGCGTCCATCTCCACTTGGACCGGTTCCGCGAGGGCGCGCCGTTCCGGCCGTGGCTCTACCAGATCGCCACGAACCTCTGCCGAGACCGGCAGAGGTGGTGGCGCAGGCGTCCCCAGGTGTCGCTGGACTCGGCGCGCGGCGGCCAACCCGATGCGCCGACGTACGCCGACACGCTGGCGGCGCCGGACCCGGGGCCGGATCGGCTGGCGCGCGAGGCGGAAGCGGCGGAGCGGCTCGAGAACGCGGTGGCTCGCCTGCCGGTGAAACAGCGTGCGGTGTTTTTGATGGCCCGATACGACGGGCTGTCCTACGATGAGATTTCGAAAATCTTGAGTATCCCCGTGGGTACGGTAAAATCCCGGATGAACACGGCGGTCAACAGCCTGCTCGCGGCGATCCAGGAGACGGACTGATGGACGGGCAAAACATACAATGCGCGGACGTGCGCGCCGGCCTGCGCGACTATGTCCTCGAGCGGCGCGCGGATCTCGAAGCCCATTTCGCGGCGTGCCCCGCGTGCCGCGAGGCGCTCGAAGCCGAACGCGCCACGATCGCCCGTCTCGACATGTTGCCGCAGGTCGAGCCGCCGGAAGGACTCGCCAAAGAAACGCTCCGGCGTATCGCAGAGACCCAACGCGAGGCCGAACGCGAAGCCGAGGAAAGAAGGCGCAAGCGGGTTCCGCGGCTAGTTTCCGCGGTGGCGTCGGTATGTCTTGTCGCGGTTTGCGTGGCCATCCTTCTGCCGGCCCTGGCGCGGTCCCGCGAATCTGCCAGGCGGAGTTCGAGCGCCAACAATCTCAAGCAGATGGGGCTGGTGTTCAAGATGTACGCCAACGAGTCGCCCGGCAGCCAATTTCCGCCAATGGCGCCGTATCCCGACCTGTGTGTATTCGACCTGCGCACGGTTTATCCGGAATTCTTGTCCGATCCTTCCGTGCTTGTCAGCCCAAAGCTGCCCAAGGCTGAACAATTGGTGGCGAAGTTGCGCGAGGCGTTCGCCAAAACCCCGCCCGATTGGGACCTCGCCCACCGTATCGTCGCGCAAAGCTACGTCTACACGGGCTACGCTATCAAAGAAGATTCGGAACTGGGCACATTCCGGGAAGCTCGCGTACGCCTGCACGACAAGGACCTTGAGGTCACCGGCCGGGCTCTGTTCCGCCTGCGCGAAGGCGTCGAACGGTTCTGGATCACCGACATCAACAACCCCGCCGCGGACGCCGTAGGGCAATCCGGAATCCCCGTTCTCATGGAGAATCCTTCCACGCGCAAGGACGGAATTAACGTCCTCTACATGGACGGCCACGTCGAGTTCGTGCCCAACGGCGAAAAGTTTCCCGCCACAAAAGCGTTCCGGGAAGCGTTTCCGTTGCCGCCGCTGAAAAAATGAACCTTCCCCGATTTCGGGCGTAATAGCCGGTGACGCCGTTGACGGCGCAACCGGAGATTTGCCATGAGACTCGCCCGCCTGTCCTTGCTCTTTCTGCTCGTAAGTGCCTGCGCATTCGCAGAAGATAAGCCCGCCGCGGCCGCGCCGCCACGGCCCGCTCCCAACCTGCTTATCCCCGACCTGCCCAGCGCCAATATGTATTTGTCGTGGGACGATTTCTGCCGGATCCTCGATATGCTGGCGGCGGCGCGCATCGAGGAAAAGCCCGCGCCCGAACCCGAGCCGCCCGTGGCATGGAGCCTGGTTGCCGCCGACTATGTGGCCGAGGCCAACGCGGCCAGTGTCAAAATCCAGGCCGACATTCAACTCAAGGTGTGGAAGAAGGGCTGGATGCAAGCCCCTGTAGTCGGCGAGTCCGTTGCGCTCGAATCGGCCGAGGTGGACGGCAAACCGTTTGCCCTTCTGTCCAAGGAAGGTTGGCTGGCCGTGATGCTCGACACGCCCGGCGACCACACGGTCCGCCTCGTGTTTCACGTGCCCGCACAACAGGCCGAAGGCGTCGGGTCGTTCGCGTTCAAGTGCGCGCGCACGCCGATCACGCGCATGAAGTTGCACGTCGACACGCGCGGCGTCGAGTTTAGCGCGAACGCCGACACACGGTTCCGGAACGACAGTGAGGGGACGTCGGCGGACCTGGTGTTCCATGGGACCGAGGAGATTAACGTGTCATGGCGTTTACCCGCGGAAGCCCTGCCCGCGGCCCCGCCCAAAGAGCCGCCGCGAATCACCTGCCTGGCCTCGACGCTCGCCACCGTCACTGAAACCCATATCGCATGCCACACCACGCTCCAATATGACATACTCCGCGGCGAGACTGCCGGATTCAACCTCGCCCTGCCGCTGGGCGTCAACCTGCTGCGCGTTGAAGGCAACGGCATCGGGTGGAATGCCACCGAGGACGGCGCCCGGCAGAATGTGTCCGTTGGCGTCAACCACGCCATCACCGATCATTTCACGCTCACGCTCGACTATGAAGTTCCGGTTGCCGAAGGCGCGGCCGCCGTCACCGTCCCGCGGCTCGACGCGCTCGAAGTCGCACGGTACAGCGGCTTCATCGCGCTGGCCACGCGCGGCAACGTCGAGATTGATTTGGGACCCGAATCCGAAGGCGTCCAGCGCATCGACACCTCCGACCTGCCCGCCGGGCTCGAGATGCAGTCGCCCGAGCCCATCCTCCACGCGTTCCGCCACAACGAACCCGAGTATCTGCTCGCACTCACCTACAGGAAACTCGCCGAAGTACCCGTGCGAATCGCCGGCATCGAAACCGCCAGCGTCACCTCGATGCTCACCGACGAAGGCGTGCTGGTCACCCGCGCCGCCTACCAGGTGCGCAACAACCTCAAGAAATTCCTCCGGGTTAACCTCGGCCCCGGCGCAGAAGTCTGGGGTGCGCAAGTGGCCGGCATGCCGGTGCGGCCCGCCAGGGACAACGCCATCTCCGGCGATCCGGATCTCGCCGTAAAGCCGGCGGCGGCCGAAGTGGTTCTCATCCCGTTGCGCAAATCCAGCGAAGCCGGCGGCAGGCTGTTCGATGTCGAGATCGTTTACGCGCGGCGGCTGGACTCCAAGAAACTCTGGGAAACCCCGCTCGAAGTCGTCGCGCCCGCCACAGACCTCCTTGCCGACCGCCTGCAATGGGACATCTACCTCCCCGAAACCCGCCACATCTATCACGCCGCGGGCGATCTCAAGCCGGTCAAGGCTCGAAGCATTGTTGCGAGTGCCGCGGGCCGCGTCCTGCAACCGGCCGGATGGGAGCGGCGGCCGGAAACCATATACCGGATGCGGGAAGGTATCGAGCGGTACTTCATCAAAGACATCAACAACCCCGCTGCCGTTGCCGCCGGGACCGGCACGCCACGCTACGACGGCGCAAAGAACAAGGAAGCCGCCGAACGCCTTGCCCCGCTGGCCCCCATCGATACGCGCGTGGCCGGCGTGCTCCCGATCCCCGTCAGCTTCCCGCTCGCGGGCACGCGGCAAGCGTTCGAACGCCTGCTCGTGCCGCAGGATACGCCGCTCAAGATGACGTTCCATACGGCCAACGCGAAGCTGGTTGCGACGGTATGCAAGGGCTTATGGCTGATTCCGATCCTGGCCGGGCTGCTTGGCGGGGTGGCCCTGCGCAGGGCCATGCGCGGCCTCAGGATCGGCGCGGTCCATCTGACCGTGTTTGTTGCGATGTCGGCGGCGGTTGCCGTGGCCGCCCTCGCAACCGGCGCCACCGGCCGGATGCTGGCGCTCTACGTTATAGCCGCGGCCGCACTGCCCGCGGCTCGACTCGCCAAACCGCGCCTCGCAAGACTCCTACGCAGCCCGGCGCCACTGAACGAACCGGAGGAACGCTGACATGCGCGTCCGCGTCTCATGGAAAGAATGGGTGGCAATCCTGGCGTTGCTGGGCGTGGCAGCCGTCATCATCCTGCCCGCCCTCAGCCGCGCCAGGGAAAGCGCCCGCCGGGCGTCCTGCGCCAACAACCTCAAACAACTCGGCCTGGTCTTCAAAATGTTCGCCAACGAACACAAGGGCCTGTTCCCGCCCCTCAGCCCGAACCCCGGCAACTGGATCATGGACGTCAACACCGTGTTTCCCGAGTACGTATCCGACCTCCACATCTTTATCTGCCCCGACAGCCCGTTCGCCTACGACGATACCTTCACGCTCCGCAGGACGTTCGACCACCCCGGCGCGAATGCCGGCGACATGCACCCCGACTGCGTCTCGTCCCTCTTCTACACCTACACCGGTTACACCCTCCTCAGCGACGAGCAGGCGCTGGCCCTCTACGAGGCGTTCGAGCAAGGCTGCGGCGAGTTTGACCAGGCCGGCAACGTCGATGCCGCGGTCCCCGTATGGCCCGGCAGCGGCCGAACCAACGGCTACGGGCCCGAAGGCATTCCCGTCATGTGGGACCGGATTCCGCCAACCGACCCCGAGTTTTCCCACACGCCCTGCGGCGCAAACATCCTCCACCACAACGGCAGCGTCCAGTTCGTCCCCTACTCGCCGTACAACACCTCCAACAACTTTCCCGTAACCCGCCTCACCGCACTCACGTTCGGCAGTTCCATCCCCACCCTCTCCGGCGACTGCTACTGATGAAGAAAGAACACAGTGCCCGTCTGGGACGCCCCCCGGCAGTTGTGGGGGGTGTCCCATTTTTGCCCAGTATAAGAAGCTGAGTCAGTCTCAACATTGGGACACCCCCCACAACTGAGGCTGTCTCAGATTTACCGTAAAAGCCCAGATGAAGCGCAAAGAACTCCGGAGGAGTTCGATAACTGTCAGCGCATCGCGGCAGAGCCGCAACCAAACCAGTTGCACGAGCCTTTGGATTCAACGCGGTGGGGTCGCGCTCCCGCGCGACCGGGCGGCGGCGGAGGTCGAGGCGCACATATGCCTTGGGTTTTCTTGCTCGAGACTGCGGTCGAGCGGGAGCTCGACCCCACCGCGTTGCTCAATAAGATTTACGAAAGAATTTCCACGATTTTGATCATTAAGAACCCAGGGTTGCTCCTGACCCGTTAGGGTCTGGAGCTACCCTGGGTAAGCAGTCCTCCGTTTATACCCCGGAAGGGGTTAGACAAGAAAGGTTTGTCGAACCCTCAGGGGGTTCTTTCTCGTATGGCACGGCACCCAGGATAGCGCCCACCCCTCCGGGGTAGACGCAATCCTGGGCTGACGGTTGTCCCACCCCTGCCGGGGTGAAAGAGTGGAGACTGGAATTCTGAGACAGCCACAACTGCCGGGGGACGTCCCAGACGGCCCGAGTCATTTGTTTATCTGCGCAAACAAAACAACGTAATTCTTCCCATAAGCCTTGGCGCAAGCCGGACACGTCGTGTAACAAAAATAGATCTTCCTCAACCGCTTGCCCTTTTCCCCCACATACGCCTCCATCTCCTTCGCCCACTTCCCGGCATTCTTGTAAGGACCTTCAAACACCCGCGTCAAGAACGTCCCCGAAATCGTCGCCATCTCCGCACCCGCCACCTCTTTCGCCACGTCAATATAAATGTCGCAGCCCCAAAGAGACTTCTCGTCACACAACATCAACGGCTCAGCCGCCTCAGCCTGCGCGTTCTGGATCAGTTCCAGATTCTTAACCACCTTCTTGCCCATGTTTATCGGAATATGGAACAGACTTGTAACGTGATCCTTAACAAAAACCTTCTTATCCCACGTCACTTCCCTCTCCTCCCAGGACGCAGGATCAAACCGCTTGCAACAACCGGTTTCTTTAATTTGTGTTTCCATGGTTTTTTATCCGTAAACCCAATTAAGTATATAAGTAAGAGGAACCTACAAACAAGCAAGAACGGCAATGTTGTCTTGAGACCTCCTCTGCGAAATAGATGGCTGTCCCTGCTTTCCCTCGGTTTCCCTCGTTCTCGTATGGAAATCTCTTACATACGTTATCTCAAGAAATTCTTGTTGTTTTGTAGTTTCCAATCCCTAAGGTATTACTGCGATGACTTGGAAACGGGAAGAAGATAGTCATCGATAAGCAACTTCTGTATGCCCTTTCTGAGCGTCCAGTAGTATTTGTTATGACGTAGTTCGATGTGGATGTGCCAGTACATTCTATCCTCTCGCTGGGTTGTCCAAGTATCATTTAGGTGGGGCTCCAAGACGGAAAAGGGTATCAGGAAAATAACGTTTTCCGAACCACATCCAAGGGCTAGTTTGGCTTCTGGGGATTGCTTCAAGAAATCCCTCTGATGAGGATGGAATGCAAACCAGAAGGCACGAGCTTTTGACGTGCCGTGGGCTTTGGAGACGGCTACCACAACCCGCAGGTTAGTGTCTGGGGCGGTATAAGAAGTTCGAGACTCTTTCACTAACGGGGAACCAAGGAATTGTTGGATTCGCTCAACACATTTTTTGTGAAAGTTGACAGGGATGAATTTCTTGGGGTGTGCGAGAGGCTCTGGATGGAGCAGAGCATCTTCACTCTCTGGTGTGGCCTCATCTGCCGTGGCAACTTCTTCAGCGGTAATGAAAACAAGGTCGATGATTCCGTCAACTTTCGTGAACTCTTTTGGAACGAGAATGTCGGATATCTGAGAGACTGTCTTCGGGTCTTCTAGCGTTTCCTTGACCTTCATAAGACGAATAAGAGCATCGATACTTATGAGGCGCATATCCCATGCATACTGGGAGCCACGAATCTGAGCTTCTAGGCCGCCCGTGTCTTTTCGGCCTACGATGAGGAGGAGTGAAGTCTCTTCAAGTGTTATCAGCCCATCTCTTGCCAGGATTCTGCGGTATTCAGCAATTGTGTCCAAATCAATGGCATATGCGTCGGTTGTCTTGACCTCGATTACGATTTTACGTCCGTTCTTGAGCGTCCAAAGTCCGTCATGTCCTGAGACGCCTCTCTTACCCCTGTAGAGTCCTTCCGTGACAACGAAACCGAGTCTGCGGCCTATTTCGTTGACAATATCCTGGAGGGCCAGGCCGCTTTGGTCAAAGTGGTTACCCAGGCATTGTTGTGCGTATTCAGAGAGTTTTTCGGAAGGGACTATCCGAAGGAAGTCGCGGAATTCCCTGCTTGCGGTACTGTCATTCGTGAGTCTTCCGTCTCCGGAGATAGCAATTATCTGCTGGAGTTTCTTTTCATCCAATTCCGCTTTGTTGGTTTTCCACAGGTCGATGAGAGCCATCTGTTCATTACCCCAGGTTCGCCCATCATGGTAGATGATATGGGAAACTCATTCAAGGGCACTCAGGCCTAATGAGTATCCTGTAGAATTCCGTTGGTTCTTTCTTTACAAAGAAAGAACGCTCTTTATCTTTGACCTCTCCTTGGGGGATGTTCCCCCTTTTTGGGGAGCGCCCATCAATAGAACAACTGGCCGGTCAGGTACCAGGTCCACCAACTACTTTCCTTGCCCCCTGTTGCCCAGCCCCGTCTTTATTGGTCAAAACTCGATCTGGACCAGTTGTATTGCTTATTGGGGTAAAAATGTTACCTCTGCTCATGCGTCTCGGGAAAACGCGTAGCGGTATGACTACCCAGACAATACGTTTGTCTGGCCGGGCAGGGCCATGTACGACTTGACCAATTCGGTCGCGGTTTCGCAGATAGGCCGCAACTGGTTCTGGTCTATCTTGTCGAGCGTGTCATGTTCGTCCAGCAGGTAGTAGGGGCAGCCGATCCATGAGACCACCGGCATGTTCCCGGCAAGCATATACTTGAGGGCGTCGGACGTGGGGCCTGGACCAAAGAAATCCGCGGGGATGGCGGCCACGTGCGGCACGGGCTTCGTCTCGAGTGCGCGGCGAACAACCGCGATGTTCCGGGGTTCGGGCGTCGTGAACATGACCGTGAACGCGAGACGGCCGGTCGGCGCATACCCGCTTTCCGTGCCTTCCACCTCTTTTGCGGCGAGGTGTTCGAGCGTGATCACCACGCACGTGCGTTGGAGGAGGTCCGTGTGCGCCGCGGCGAACCTTTCCGCGCCGATCGAGCCGTAGAAGTGACCCGCGTCCAGCACGAACACCAGCGTTTTCGGGCGGTGTTCCCGTGGGACGTGCGACCATGCCCACGCTTGCCCCAGGACCTGCGCCGCGCCGGACCCGTCCTCGGTCGCGCCCTGAAAGGGGCTGTCGTGGTGCGAGGTCACGAGGATGACGTCGTCCGAGCAGCCCGGCAAAACGCCCCACACGTTATGCGTGACGCCCTTCTCCATCGTCCCCTCCAGGCGCAGCGTGGCATCTATGCCCGCGCGGGCCGCCCACCGCAGGTGATGCCCGTCCTGTTTGCCGATCCACAGGCCGGGCATAGGCTTCATGATGCCGTCGTACGGGCCGTAGTGGGAGTTGGTTCCGCCGGGCTGATCGCGCAGGATTAGGCATATGGCGCGCGCGCCGCGATGACGGCATTGCCAATACACGTCGCGGGCGGGCGCGCTGTTCTCGTCGTCGCCGCCAAGGAAATTCTGCCGCGCGAAGTTCAGGTACTGTCCGGAGCGCAAGCCGATGGAGCGGTCGGGATCGGAAAGGCAATACTGCGCCCGCAGCACGCGCATCAGGAAGCCGACGGGGAGGTATGGAAACGGCACGTCGGCCACCGCGATCTTGTTCCGTACGTCCACGCCTGCAAAATCCCGGTCCGTGCCCGTGCCCACATAGACGAGCGGCGCCGTTTCACCGTCGGGGCCCGTGAACGCCGTGTTCACGACGTAAAAGCTGGGAATGGTCTCTCCACCAACGGTGAGCGACCACCTGTCGGCGCCCCAGACGGTGATCGGAATCGGCTCGACCGCAACGTTGTCCAGGCCGAGGGCTCGCAGTTGATCGGCGACCCATGCTTCGGCGCGATGGCCTTCAGGTGTGCCGGGACGACGATGCGGCGTGGCGCATAGGTCCGCAATCCATTGGAAGATGGTGGCGGCATCGGGGAGCGGCACATCTCCTTCGTAGCGCGGCAAAGTCGCTGCCAAGCGTTTCGCCTCCCGGCGCATGCGCGCGATTTCCCCGATCCGCCAGACCACCCGCAGGGTATCGCTCGTTTTCGTGGTGACCTGGCTTTCGAAGCTCTCCACGGTGCTACTTCTCCTTAGCCGCGCCTTCCGTTAACGAGGTGACGGCGGAATGCATCAGCGGCCCCAGTTGATCGCCAAAGAACTGGCTCCATTATAGCATCGTAATACCCCATGCGCAGACACATCCGTACGGCAACAGCCATTGTTGCGTTATGGAAGGCCCCGCGCAGATCTGCACCAGACCGCTTTGGTTTCGGTAGGGGTGGCGTGTCAACCACTTTTCGCGAAGACTTCTCACGAGCCTCCATGGCGTCAAGCCTGTCTGGAAGCAGACCTGCCAAGAAGTAGTCCCGCCAGCGCCGCCAGCAGGGTGAGCGCGTTTTTCGGCAATCTTCTTCTCGTCCGGCGGGACGTATTGGAACTGGGCGGCAGGTGCCGTAGCCGGGGGTGCGGGCGCACGAGCGCAGCGATGTGCAACCAAACCCCCGGAAAACGGCCCCCTCTTATGAAGCCCCGCAGGGGCGTAGGAATCCTTGGCTCAGAACCGTCCTGCGCCCCTGCGGGGTTCTTGCCACCGACCACCGGCCACAACCATCCTGCGCCCCTGCGGGGCTTTTACTTCTTGGCAGGTTACCGGGGGTTTGGTCGTTCCTCCCGCACCCCCGGCTACGGTACCCAACGCCCCTGTCGGGGCTCAAGACGCACCGGCGCCCTGGCCGGAAAAACCATCCAAGATGCGCCACCAGTTCCATCCCGTAAAAAAATCTTCTTTGTGCTCTTTGTGCTCTCTGTGGCAAAAGATTCGCAGTTTAATTATTAAACGCATATAGTTTGTCAATCAAATCCCCCTTGTTTCACCAAATTTCCCCCTCAAATCCCGGTCCGCTTGCCCCAAAAAGAGCACCAACTTACCCATATATATGGGAGAGGTTGGAGACAACGGTCAGAGCGCCGGTTGGGTCTTCCTACGGTCTACGGTCTACAGTCTTGCGACGGCACGTCGTTTTAGGGATTCGTCGGCGAATACGCCGAGCAGGATAGCGCCGCCGATGACGACGTATTCGAGTTGGGACGGTATTTCGAGGATGTTGACGAGGTTTTTGAGTACGACGATGAGTGATGCGCCAACGACGACTCCGGCAATGTTTCCGGTGCCGCCGCGGAGGGAGCAACCGCCGAGTACGACGCCGGCGATTGCGTAGAGTTCGTAGAAGCTGCCGAAGTCGGTGGGCCCGATGGAGTTGACGTTGAACGCGATGAGGAGTCCGCCGACGCCGGTGAGCAGGCTGCATAGTGTGTATGCGACGATTTTTGCGCGGCCTACGTTGATGCCGCTGAATTTTGCGGCGTCTTCGTTAGCGCCGATGGCGAAGAGGTGGCGTCCGTTAGGCGTGAAGTGGAGGTATGCGCCGACGAGTACGGCGAAGAACAGCATCGTGACGAACGGTACGGATACCATGCTCATTCCGGTGTTGGGTATAAACCCGCCGCCAAGCCATTTGAGTGTGGGGAATTCGAGCGGGCCGCCGAACCCGCGGGTGGTGTCGACGGTGATGAGGCGTGCGACGCCGCGGTAGAAGAACAGGCCGCAGAGGGTGACGACGAAGGGTTGCATCCGGGCTTTTGAGACGAGCGTGCCGTGCCATGCGCCGATCGCGGCGCAGAGGGCGAGGCCGACGGGTATCGCTGCGGCGGGCGGCCAGCCGTGGTCGCGCATGAGGATGCTGGTGACGATGGCTACAAGCGCGACGACGCTGCCGACGGACAGGTCGATGCCGCCGGTGATGATGACGAACGATTGGGCGAGGCTGAGTATGCCGAACAGGCCTATCCACGGGAGCAAGTTGCGGATGTTCTGCGGGGTGAGGAAGCGGACGGTGTCGTGGGCGTATTTTTCCCAGACGCAGACGGCGCCTACCAGCACCACCAGCAGGGCCAGGAGGCCGAGGACTTTTTTGAACTTCGCCACGAACTATCTCCGCTCAGAATTCGGGGCCGCGAAAAGCGGGGACAGTCAGTCACCCGTTTTCTTCCGCTCAACCGGGGCCGCGAAAAGCGGGGACAGTCCCCGTTTTTCGCCCGTTTTTCGCTATGCTTTTCCGGTCATTTGTTTGAGTTGGGTCCAGAATTCGTCGACGTTATCGCGGGTGATGGTTTTTACGGGGACGATGATCTGCTTGTTTTCGGGGACGCCGGATTTGTCGCCGGCCGCGAGTGCCACGAGGAGTTTGACGGATTCGTAGCCGAACATGAACGGTTGCTGGACGATGGTGCCGTCGATATGGCCGTCCTTGACGCCTTGGAGGGTCTCTTCTTCTTCGTCAAAGCAGACGATCTTGACTTGGCCGAGTTTGCCGGATGCACGGACGCCGTTGAGTATGGCGGGTCCGTTGTAGCTCCAGAGGCCGACGAGGCATGCTAGGTCGGGGTTGGACACGAGCGCGTCTTGTGCGTTGGCCTTTGCTTTGACGCGGTCGGTTTCGTCGGTTCGGGTGTCGGCGATTTCGATGCCGGAGCCGGCGAGTGTGTCTTCGATTCCTTTTTTGCGGTCGGTTGCGTTTTGGGCGTCGAGCGTACCGACAAACAGCATGATTTTGCCGCCGTTGGGCAGCGATTTTTTGATGAGATCGCCCGCGGCGACGCCGGCCTGGTAGTTGTCGGTGCCGATGTAGCAGGTCCGGTTGCTCGATGGCGCGTCAGAATCTTGTGTGACGAGGTTCACGGCTGCGGCGGTCCGGTTGAGCATTTCGGTCTGGTTTGCGGGGTCTTTCGGGCTGATGGCGATGCCGGACACGCCGACGGTGATCAGGTCCTGTACGATGTTTTGCTGTTCCTGCGCGGTGCCGGTGGCGGGGATGCGGAACAGGACTTCGCAACCGAGTTCGCGGGCGGCTTTTTCCGTGCCGGCCTTGGCGATTTTCCAGAAGTCGGATGCGTTGTTCGTGACAAAGGCCACCTTGACGGTTTTTACGGGGGCTGTACCATCAGGTTCGGGCGTCCCGCCGCCTCCGCAACCCGCAACGACTACGGCGATGGCGAGGACGATTAATGTAGCGTGTTTCATTTTTTGAATAATCTCCGGTTGCGAAAAGCGTGCTGGCAGCGAAAAGCGGGGACAGCCACCCTTTTTTTAAACTGCCAAAAAAGGGGTGGCAGTCCCCGTTTTTCGCGTGTCATTTTTTGATAATCTCCGGTTGGGGTTTGGTGAGCCTGTCCTGTTCGGGTTCGGAAGGGATCAGCGCGCTCCGTTGTGGCCGCGGGTGTTTTTTGGCGTAGCACTCGCGCTCGCCGTCCCAGTAAATGACCTTGTCTTGGCGGTAGGCATCCACGCTCATTCGGATGCCGCACATGGCCCGGTATGAGGTCTCCGCGTCCAGATGTACGGGCACGCGTGTGCGCATGCACTCGAGAAACTTCTCCATGTGACCGAGCCGGGGTTCCCGCGGAATCACTATCTCTTCGGCCCCGTACTCTTTCTTGAACCACTCCTTGAACTCGTTCTCGGCGGTGACTTGCATGGCGCCCTTTTCTGCCGGCCGTATGGTGGCCTTGTGGCCGCGGATCATGGTGCTGTTTCCCTGGCGGTTGGCCATGCACCCGGTCATCACGATGGTGTAGTCGTCGGGGTAATCGAGCTGCGCCATGAACGTGTCGGGCACTTCGCGGTCGTCGTGCTGGACGAAGATGCCGCCGCTGCCGGTGGCGCGTTCGGGCGCCCGGGCGTCGAGCGCGATCGTCATCGGTGCAAGCTGGTGGTAGAACAGGTCGGTGGCGATTCCGCCCGAGTAGTCCCAGTACTTCCTGAATTGGAAGAACCTGCACTGCGAGAACGGCCGCTTGGGCGCCGGGCCGAGCCATTGCGCCCAGTCGATGTAGCGCTCGCCGGCGTTGGGGTCGTCGGTCGAGTTGGGGTCGATATGCCAGTTCCATTCGCCGCCGCGATCGTCGGGCCCGCCCGCGGAGTTCCGGCTGGCGTCGACCTGGGCCCAGACCACCTTGCCGATCCCGCCGTTCTTGATGAACTTGCGCGCCTGCCACCACCAGTCCGCGGAACACCCCTGTGCGCCGCATTGAAACACGCGGCCGGTGCGGTTCACGCAATCGCGGACGTCGAGGGCTTCTTCGATGCTATACGTCATGGGCTTCTGGCAATAGACGTCTTTGCCGGCCTCCATGGCGTGGATCGAGTTGAGGGCGTGCCAGTGGTCGGGTGTGGCGATGACGACGCCGTGGATGTCGTCGCGTTCGAGCAGCTTTCGGTAATCGGTGTAGGCGTCGATGTCGCGGCCCACGTTGCTCTTAACCCAGCGTTTGCGGTACTCCTGGCGTTTGATGTAGCAGTCGGCCACGGCGCGGACCTGGATTTTTGCGCCGTCTTTCTCGAACTTGCAGAGTTCCTCAAGGTGGCCGCCGCCCATGCCGCCGATGCCGATAATGCCCAGCCCGATGATTTCGCCGTCTTTCAACAGGCGGCCCGTTTTCGGGGAGTGCGGGTCGACCGCGGGCACCTTGGGCCGGGTCTTTGCCGCGGCCGCGTCCAACGCCGCCAAGCCCACCCCCGCAGCCGCCGCTACACCCAAAAACCCGCGCCGATCCATGCCGCGGCGATCCATGCCGTTGCCCTTTTCCATGTGCACCTCCTGCCGGCGTTGAGCCGCGTTTGCGACAGTATACCGGAGCAAGGGGACGGTTCCAAATGACAAAGGATAAATTGCAAATTACAGATGATAAAAGATGAAAAAACCCTCGGAAAAGAACGGCAGGGGGGTGGGGTTGACGGGGGTGGGGCATATAGGATAAAGTCCTGCCATTGTGGGATAGGGGAGTTCTTTCTTTTGCGAAAGGAGAGGGATATGAAGCATGTGAAGTCGACGACGCGGCAGACCCCGGTGAAGGCGCAGGCTTTTAATCCATACCAGGAGAAGAAAGGCCGCCTTTTTGGGCCGTTCATGGCGGACGGCACCTTCACGAAGTAAACAAGCTAAGGCGGCTGAGAAGCCGCATTCAGAATCGTTGTTCGCGACCTTAAGCCAACATCTACGCGTCGCGCGCAGATGTCGCGAACAGAGATTCTAAACGGGGGGGTTTTCCATTCGCGGTCAGGTCGTTTAGGCCTGGCGAGTCGCGCGGGTTTACTGTTTTCCCAGCGCCATGATGGCTCGGGCGATTTCGTCGCGTTTTTTGACCAGTTGTTCGGGCTCGCGCGGGAACGACACCAGGTCGGGAACCAATCTTTTGATGTTCAACGCCTCTGACGCCCGGCTCAGCGCCGGGTGTTGGGAGTTTTTCTTCTGGACCTGCCGGAACCGGTCCATCAGGATCGTCAGGTAGTCGTAATCGTCGATGCCGTCGCGGATGTTTTCCCACCGGATCGAGTCGATAGGCCCTTCAGGGCCCGGATAGACGAGCAGGCCGTCGCCATTGACGGGCGTGACGTCGACGAGCGAGGCGTAAGGGTCTTCGGCGGGGTCGGTGTAGTTGACGGCCCAATAGTGCACACCCTGCACGCCGAGCGCCCAGGCCTGCCAGAACAGCATGCGGTGCTCGACGGAGGAAAAATCGACGAGGAAATTGCAGTACGGCCGTGGCGTCTGGTGGTTGACATAGAGCCAAGCGGGCTTGCCCTGGGCAATGTGGTCGAGCACGGACTTGTTGTTGAGCGTATCCATGAGGGGCAAATGGACAGCCCATATCTTGGCGCTTTCCGTGAAAAACGGCTGAAAGCCTTCGTTGGCGATCATCATGGGGATGTTGGGCGCGATTTCGGCCCAGTTTTTCATTGTCTCGACGAGGTTAGGCCAAGTGGGCGGCGGCGGCTCGTCGGCGATGTGGCAGAACACCACGTCTTGGAGGTCATTGGCTTTGACAAACTTGTTGGCCTGTTTGAGTGCCGCGGGATCGTTCAGGAGCGACGCGGGCGCGGAGACGGAGGTAGCGCCTTTGGCCAGCAGGCTGATGAGTTTGGGTTTGTATTGGGCCAGTCTGGCTTCATAATTGGCGCCGGGCTCGGGCAGTTGCGCAGACTCGCGCAAGGTGACGCGGTGCTCGATCGCGTTGAGTGCGTAGGCGTCGGCGAGACTGTCGGGCGCGGCCGGGGGGTGTCCCAACAGGAAGTCCGTTTTAAGTGCGGGGGCCGGCGGCAGTTCAAAATCGTATACGGTCAATTCGACGTTCAACTCGACCGGGTCGGCGTCCTGCGCCGTCATGACGATCTGGCCCGTGTAGAGGCCGGGTGCGATGTCCGGCGGGGCGTACACCGTAAACCACACCGGGTAACAGCGGGCGGGCGCCGCGTCGAACGGTTTGAATGGCGGCAGTGCATCGGGCCACTCGCCGGTCGGGCCTTCGAAGTATGACGGCACGCGGATCTGCTGGAACAGGACGTTGAACATCGAGACGTTTTCCGGGGGGATGGCGGCATTGGCGGCGATGTTCTTCAGCGGGCCCTTTTTGAACTTTATATCGCGCAACGGCTCGAGTTCCGGCCTCACGACGATCTGAAACGACTCGCGTTCATTACGCGCGAGGGCCACGTGGATTGTGTTGTCGAGCTGCGGGGCCGGCTCGACCTTGTCGTCGGGGTGGATTTTCTCGAGCGACGACTCGACCCAGACGGCGGCGGGTTTTCGCGCGGCGACAGACCGCTTGAGCGTTCGCTGGCCGCGGTCCAGGACGTGTGGCGCGTCGGTCCATGCGTACATGGCGATGGGCTGTGCGGGCTTGCCGACGACGAACTGGGCATCGATTCCACCGTGTGGTGTGGCCATGTCGCCACTGAGTGCAAACAGCCCGCCGCCCGGGTGGCGCAACTCGGCGAGGAAATCGAAGGGGCTGTCGCCGGGCGCGGTCCAGTCGAACGTGCAGCGGACGAGGTGGTTGGGATCGATCGAGAACTTTTTGGGATTGAGTCTCCATCGCCGGCCGTTGGGTGCGACGACGCTGGCGTGGATTTCGAGGTCCTTGAGTTCTTTCACGGCCGACACGAGGACTTCGATCCTGCCGGGCTTGTATTCTACTTGGGCGGCCAACTCGGAGGCGGCGAAATCGACGTGGCGCAGGCCGCGCACGACGTTGAGCCGGTACGCGGTCTCCCACACGCCGCCGGGATTGAGCAGGCGCGGAACGAACGCCGTGTGGAATCCGGCGCTGGGCGCCTGTTCGTCCCACAGCGTGAGAAACGAATGCGTTTCTTCGGCATTGAACACGCCGTAGATGGTGACCTGCGCGATGGGATCGGTCGAGGCAATCCAGTTGCGCGACGCGGGATAGTAGCCGGCCCTGCGGATATTGCGCACGCCCGAGAGGGTGGGGACGTCGATGCGGTCTTCCGGGTTGAACTTCCCGCCGGGGAGGACGTCGTTGCGCACCCACGGGACCACCCATTGTTTTTCGTTGCCCTTGTTCTCGACGCGCCAGCGCACGCGGATGGAAGCCTCGTCGGGCATCGGCTCGATGGTGCGGACGACGTGGAATTTTTTGATGTTCGCGCCTTCGCAGTCGTAGGTGTAACGCAGGACGGGGCGGTCGGGGACGGACTCGTCGATTTCGAGCGTCTCGTTTGACCGCACCTGCGGGACGTACGGGTTGCCGACGCCGAACCCTTCGAGAAGGAGGCCGTACTCGCCGGCGTAGTCGCCGACGGTGGCGACGTGGCCGAGTTGGGTGATGACGGCGCCGTCGTTGGGTGCGACGACGAGCTTGAGGTATTGGCCCGTGATGGAAGCGTCTTCGGTGATGACGGCCGCGCCGGCGGTGAAAGAAAAAATCAAACAAAAAGCGAGTATCATGGCCCTTTGCCTGCTTTTGAGTAACATGGCGGGATCATGGCATTCTGGCGCGGGCATGTCAATGAGAATGGGCCAATAAAATCGGACGGATCGGTCGAATCGGACGAATATGGCGTTTACAAAATTGAGTCAGAAGCTTGAGGAACTGTACGGGCGTTACAACCGGCCGGAGTATATCTCGCCGGACCCGTTGGAGTTTGTGGTGGGGTGGCGGGACGGGCGGGATTGCGAGGTTGTGGGGCTGGTTGCGGCTTGTTTGGCGTTTGGTTCGGTGGCGCAGATCAACCGGTCGGTAGCGTCGGTGCTCGAGGTGTTGGCGGAACCGCGGCGGTGTGTGATCGAGATGCCGCGGCGTGAGTTGGCGCGGGCTTTTGAAGGGTTCCGGCATAGGTACGTGGACGGGCGGAATTTGATCGATCTCCTGCTGGGGGTTCGCCATGTGTTGGAACGCTACGGCACGCTGGAGGCATGTTTCGTCGACGGATTTCGCAGGGAAGATGAGACGGTGCTGCCGGCGCTGAACCGGTTTGTGGCGCGGCTGCGCGAAGGTTTCGACGGGAGGAGGAATTACCTGCTGGCGTCGCCGTGCGACGGGAGCGCGTGCAAGCGGATGCATTTGTATTTGCGGTGGATGGTGCGGCGGGACGCGGTTGATCCGGGGCCGTGGCGGGGCGTGCCTGCGGCGAAGCTTGTTGTGCCGCTGGACACGCACATGCATCGCGTGGCGTTGCGGCTTGGGCTGACGCGGCGCAAACAGGCCAACGGCGCGACGGCGGCCGAGATCACGCGGGCGTTTAGGAGGATCGTGCCGGAGGATCCGGTGAAGTACGATTTTGCACTGACGCGGCCGGGAATCAGGAAAGAGCTGGTGGACGATCCGTTCTGGGGATCAATCTGGTGAGTTCGGAGGAGCACGGCGCGACCAAGGCCGCAACCAAATAAGGCGGGGAGACTGGACGCGGTGGGGTCGCGCTCCCGCGCGACCGGGCGGCGGCGGAGGCGGTGCTTTCGAAGCTCAGGTTGGGCTGTTGGAGCCACGGTCGAGCAGGAGCTCGACCCCACCGCGTTGCATCCCCAGGCTCGCGTGCGCTTATGCGTTCAAGTCAAGATATCCCGGAGCGCCGCAAGGAGGGCGTCGATCTCGCTGTCTGTGCCAACCGTGATGCGCAGTGCGTTTTCGAGCCGCCACGCGTTGAAATACCGGACCACGATCGCCCGATCGCGCAACAACTCGAAGATCTTTCGCGCGCTGGGCGTCCCGTTCCGCTGGGCGAACACGAAATTGGACTGGGACGGCGGCACGGCGAATCCAAATCGGATCAGCTCGTCGGACAGGCGTGCGCGGGTTGCCCGCACCCTGGTGACGTTGGCCTCCATCCATGCTTTATCACCGAGTGCGGCCACCCCGGCCGCCTGGCTTGCGGCGCTCATGTTGTACGAGTCTTTCACCTTCATCAGTTCGGCGACGAGGTCGGGCTGCGCAAACCCAAAACCAACCCGCATGCCCGCCAGGCTGAACGATTTGGACATCGTTCTTGTCACGATAGCGTTGTCGAACTTTTTGGCGAACTCGATGCAGTTGTCATCGGCGAAATCGACATAGGCTTCGTCGATAACGACCAGCCCGTCGAACACGCGGCAAAACCGGTCCACGTCCTGCACGGGCACCGCAACGCCGCTGGGCGAGTTTGGCCGCGGCAGAAAACACAGGCGCGCGGCCGTCTCGAAGAACTGTTCGGTGAGCAGGAAATCGTCGTCCAGGTCGATCAGGAGCGGCCGGGCCCCGTGCAGCAGCGCGAGCGTCTCGTAGAGGGTGTACGTCGGGTAGCACGAGAGAATCCGGTCGTTGGGGTCGGTGAACGCCCGAACGGCCATCGCGAGCAGTTCGTCCATCCCGTTGGTGACGACCACCCACTCCGGGCCCGGATAGCCGTATTGGGCCGCCAAGGCCGAGCGCAACTCGAGGCTGACGGGATCGGGATACCTGCGGACGGCGTTTTCATCCAGCCCCCGCAGGGTCTCGACGACTTTCGGCGACGGCGGGTACGGGTTTTCGTTTGTATTCAGCTTGACGATGTTGGGGAACGTTGGCTGTTCACCCGGCACATAGCCTTCGACGTTCTGGAGGATTTTCCGCTGCCGCATCATAACCGCACCTCGACGGCGGCGGCGTGGGCCTCGAGTCCTTCGGCCCGCGCCAGCATGCAGATGTCTTCGGCATCCTTGCGCAGGCGTTCCTGCGAATAGCCGATAACGCTGGTCACTTTCCGAAAATCTTCGGCCGTCAGGGGCGACAAAAACCGCGCCCGCCGGCCCGTCGGCAAAATGTGATTCGGCCCGGCGTAATAATCGCCCACGGCGACAGGCGTCGACGCGCCGAGCATTACGGCCCCGGCGTTTCGGACCTTGTCGAACACTTTTCGGGGGAACTCGGTCTGGATCGACAAATGCTCGGGCGCAATCAGGTCGCTCAACCGGACCGCTTCCTCGATGTCGCGCACTACGATCACGAGGCCGCGCGACGACAGCGCCTGCTCGATAATGGCCTTCCGCGGCTGGGCCGCCGTTTGTGCGGCAAGCTGTTGGACGACCTCGTCCGCCAGGTTTTTGGACGGCGTCAGGAGGATCGACGTGACTTCTTCGTCGTGCTCGGCCTGAGCGATCATTTCCGCCGCCACACAGGCCGGGTTGGCCCGTTCGTCGGCGATTACGACGACCTCGGATGGCCCGGCCTCGCTGTCGATGTCGACCACGCTTTTCACGAGCCGTTTGGCGAGCGCCACATAGATGTTTCCCGGGCCCGTAATTTTCAGCACCTGGGGGACGTGCGGGGTGCCGTACGCGAGCGCCGCGACCGCTTGGGCGCCGCCGATTCGGAACACGCGCGTTGCCCCGGCCACCCGCGCCGCCGCCAGCACCACGGGCTGTATTCCGCCCTCGAACGACGGGGGGGACACCATGACGATTTCTTTGACACCCGCGACCGACGCCGGTGTTATGTTCATGAGAACGCTCGATGCGTAGAACGCCTTCCCGCCGGGAACATAGACGCCGGCCCGCTCGAGCGGTGTCAGCCGCTGGCCTAACACGGTGCCGTCGTCGTCGGATTCTTCCCAGGATTGGCGCAGGTGCTTGGCGTGGAACGCTTTGATATTGGCGTGGGCGCGGGTGAGCACGGCGATCAGTGCGGGGTCGACCTTAGCGACCTCGAGGTCGATTTCTTCGGGGGAGAGTTCAAACTGTTCCGGGCGCAGCGTGACGCCGTCGAACCGCTGGGTGTACTCGGCTACGGCCTCGTCGCCACGCGTCTTTACGGCCTCGACAATCTCGGCCACGGCCCGCAGTTTCTGCTCTTCGTCGGCCTGAGCTTCGGCGCCGGATCGAGTCAGCCGATCGGCAATTCGGGCCGCGGAGTCCTCATCGGTTATTTCCAGTAATGTAACCATCGCTCCTTCCCCTTCGACGTACATTCAAACAGCCATCGGTGGGGTCGCGCTCCCGCGCGACCGTAGGGCGGTGGTGGTGGCGCATTGTTACCTGGGTCAGCAACGCACCCGCGGTCGAGCAAAAGCTCGACCCCACCGCACGTTTTAACTCGCCTCTACCGAACATCCTCGCTTAATCAAAGGTCAAAACTCAACGTGTCACTCCCGTATGCGCTCGATATCCGCCCCGAGTCCTGCCAATCGCTCTTCGATCCGCTCATAGCCGCGGTCGATGTGATATACGCGCGAGATGGCGGTCTCGCCTTTTGCGGCAATGAGGCCGGCGATGATGAGGGCGGCACTTGCCCGGAGATCGCTGGCCATGACGGGCGCGCCGCTCAACGCCGGCACGCCACGGACCACGGCGCTGTTCCCATCCAGATCTATATCCGCGCCCATGCGCATTAATTCGGCCACCTGCATGAACCGGTTCTCGAACACGTTCTCTTTTATCACGCTGGTGCCTTCGGCGGCGCAGAGGACGGCCATGATCTGGGCCTGGAGATCCGTGGCAAACCCCGGGAACGGCTGGGTCGCCACGTCGACGGCCTTGATTCGGTCGCGGCACCTGGCCCGGATGCGTGCGCCGTGGACTTCGATCTCGGCGCCGGCGTCGCGCAGCTTGTTGAGAAAACTGGGCAGGTGGTCGGGGTTTGCGTTTGCGACGGTGACGTCGCCGCGGGTGCCGATGCCCGCCAAAAGGAATGTGCCGGCTTCAATGCGGTCGGGAATGACCTCGTGCTCGGCGCCCCCCAGCGAGTCGACGCCGACGATCGTGATGAGGTCGGTGCCGGCGCCGGAAATCTGCGCCCCCATCGACACCAGCAGCCGTGCCAGGTCGGTGATTTCGGGTTCGCGGGCCACGTTGCTCAGCCTTGTGACGCCTTTTGCCCGAACAGCGGCCATCATGAGGTTTTCGGTGGCGCCGACGCTGGGGAAATCGAGGGCGAAATCGGCGCCGCGCAATTGGCCGGATGCGTTGACGTAGCCGTCTTCAATGGCGATCTGAGCGCCAAGCGCCTCGATGCCTTTGAGGTGGATGTCCACGGGCCGTGTGCCGATGGCGCAGCCGCCCGGCAACGACACCCGGGCTTTTGCGTAGCGGCCGATCAGGGGGCCGAGTACAAAGAAGGATGCCCGCATTTTTCGGACAAGGTCATATGATGCTGTTTGGGAGTCGATGGTTGCGGCGTCGAGCGTCATAGACCGGCCGGTGAACTCGGTGGTCATTCCCATTTCGTCGAGGAGCTTTTCCATGCTGAACACGTCGTGGAGGCATGGCACGTTATGCAGGATGATGGGTTTCTCGCCGAGGATGGCCGCGGCCATCAGGGGCAGCGTCGCATTCTTCGCCCCCCGCACATGGACCGTCCCGTTAAGCGGCTTGCCGCCCCGGATGAGTATTCTGTCCACGCTTCCTCACTCCCTGTGCGCTCGAGCGCGCCGTCGCCGCCAACGAAAATGGCCCAAACCGATGCGCGCCCGGGCGCGCCACGTTGGGCCATTGCAGATTTCGGGCCTATTGTGCGCCCGGCGTAGCGGGCGGCGCCGGCGTAGCGGGCGGCGCCGGCGGCACCGGCACGGCCGGAGGCGTACCTTGCTCGGGTGAAGCCTCGACGGGCTTTGGCGCTTCGACGGACGGCGGGATAGCGGCGCCGGCCTCTCCAGTGGGCGCCTCGACAACGGCCTCGGGTGCGGCGACCGGTGCTTCGGCGACCGGTGCTTCGGCGGCCGGTGCTTCGGCGGCCGGTGCTGGTTCGCCCTCGCCGCCTTCGACCGCGGCGCCGAGGTCCTCGAGCGCAGAATAATCTTCAACGGTCTCGCTGACGGTCTCCGGTGCGACTCCGGCTCCGATGCGGCCGGCAATAAGCGACATCACCAGGGCCAGCGTCATGAACAGGCCCGCCATGACGTACGTCAGCCGTTGCGGGAGGCTCTTGCTGGCGCGCGGCCCGAACACGGTGTCGCTGCCGCCGCCCATGCCGAACGCGCCGGCGAATCCCACGCCTTTGCCCTTCTGCAACAGCACCACCACGATCAGGCCCAGGCAGGCGGGGACGTACAGCACCAGGATGAGGTACCAGATTGTTTGCCAACTGATAATCGATTGCATACCTGACTTATTCCTTTAAGCTTAATCCCTTAAGGCCGAATTCTTGACGATATCGGCGAAACTCGGGGCTTTGAGCGAAGCCCCGCCCACGAGCGCGCCGTCCACGTCGGGTTTTGCCATCAACTCGGCGGCGTTGTCGGCTTTGACGCTGCCGCCATATTGTATCCTCACTCGGGCGGCGATGGTTTCGCCGAACTGCTTGCTGACCAGGCCGCGGATGAACGCGTGTGCGTCCTGTGCCTGCTGCGGCGTGGCGGTCACGCCCGTGCCAATCGCCCACACCGGCTCATACGCTATCGCGGTGCGGGTAAAGTCGGATTCCGAAAGCCCGGCCAAGCCGTCGAGCACCTGGCGCGTGAGAACTTGATCCATTTTACCATTTTCCCGCTCATCGAGCGTCTCGCCGACGCAAAACATGACTTTCAGGCCGGAAGCCAATGCGAACCTGAGCTTCTGGTTGAGGAACTGGTCGGATTCGTTGAAATACTGGCGCCGTTCGCTGTGGCCGATGATGGTCCATGCGCAGCCGGCATCGAGCAGCATCTGCGGGGAGATTTCGCCGGTGAACGCGCCGCTTTCTTTGACGTAGCAGTTCTGCCCGCCCATGGCGATGTTCGAGCCTGCCAGCGCCTGGCCAACGGCGTGCAGGGCCGTAAAGACCGGGCACACCACGATTTCGACCCCTTTGACGCCTGCCACCAGCGGTTTTAACTCATTCACGAGCTTCACGGCGTCGGCGATCAGCAGATTCATTTTCCAATTACCGGCAATCAACGGTATTCTCACGACAAATTCCTTCCACGGATGCGCAACAGAGGCGGAAAAAAAAGACCTGGATTTCGGGCAGCATGGTAGCACACCCGTGAAACGCAACGCAAACGCGGACGGGGGACGGGGTATGAAGTTTGGGGTGGGTTGGATCGGACGGATCGGACGGATAGGGATTAGTGCCGGGGTGGAAGCGGTCGCGCGGGAGCGCGACCCCACCGCCCGAGGATGATGCGCTAAACGGCATATGGTTAGTGGAAGCGGTCGCGCGGGAGCGCGACCCCACCGCCCGAGGACGATGCGCTAAACGGCATATGGTTAGTGGAAGCGGTCGTGCGGGAGCGCGACCCCACCGCTGTAGGCACTAGAGGATGAGGTTGAGGCAGATGCCGACGGCGAGACTCGAGACGAGCATGATGGCGAAGGCTTTTAACAGGCCCGCGACGCCGATTTCGCGCGCGAGGACGACAAACGTGGCGATGCACGGAAACGACATGGCCAGGACCGTCACGCTGATTACGAGTTGGTGCGGGGACATCTCGAGGGCGCCGAGCATGCCGACGGCCACGTCTTTCCGGAAGAAGCCCATCAGGATCGCCAGGCCGGCTTCTTTGGGCAGGCCCAGCAGTTGGGTAAAGACCGGCGCCATCGCCTGGGCCAGGAAGTCGAACACGCGCAGAAAATGGAGCAGGTTCACTACCAGCACGCCCGCCAGGACGAAGGGGACCGCCTCCTTCACATACCCGCGCATGCGCCGCCAAAGCTTGTAGCCAACCGTCCGGAGAGGCGGAAACCGGTATGGCGGGATCTCCATGATAAGTTCCGGGCTTTCGCCCGCGAGCACCCGGTTCAGGATGCGCCCAATCACGATCCACACTACGAACAGCGCCGCGTAAACCATCGCCACGTACTGCGAGCCGTACGGGCCAAGGATGCCCCACATCATCGCCTGCAGGCTGGCACAGGGTACCGCGATCGAGACGAGGGTCGAGGCGATCAGGCGTTCGCGGCTGTTTTCGAGGACGCGGGTGGCCATGATGCCCGGCACGTTGCAGCCGAACCCGAGCAGCATCGGGATTACGGCCCAGCCGTGCAGACCCAGCCGGTGCATCAGCGTATCGAGCAGCACCGCCAGCCGCGGCAAGTAGCCAAAGTCTTCGAGGTAGCTCAGCACCAGGTAAAACGAAAACACGTAAGGGAAAACCATGCCGAATGCGACGAAAAGACCGGTGCTGAGCAGGCCAAACGACTGGACAAAATCGATCCGGCCGTCCACCAACTCGCCGAGCAGCAGGGTGTATAGCAGGCCGCCGGGCCGCATCCGCCCGCCGAGTGCTTCGAGCACGGGCCGCCACCCGTTCTCGAACAGCGGCTCGAACACGTAGCCGATCAGGCTCTCGCCGATCAGGCGGATCAGCGTGAAAGACACCGTCAGCACCAGCACGGCCAACGGAATGCCGGTTGCGGGTTTTACGGAGAGGTCGCCGAGGAATTCGAGGAAGGTGTGATGGCGGTGTTCGAGCGATTGTGCGATGCTGAGGATGCGGCCGACCTCGGTCCATCGGTCCTGTTCGGTCATTTCGATGGCGGGGGTACGCGGCTTGTCGGGGATCCGCTCGATCAGTTTCTTTATGCCTTCGCCGGTGATGCCGACCGTCGGGACCACGGGTACGCCCAACTCCTGTTCGAGCCGGTTGGCGTCGATGTGGATGCCCTTGTGCCTGGCGTCGTCCCAGATGTTGAGGGCCACGATCAGCGGGATAGGCTGCTGCAGCAGGTGCATCGTGAGGTGGAGGCTGCGCTCGAGGTTGGTCGCATCGGCGACGTTGATGACGGCGTCGGCGTTCTTGAGCATCTCGACGGCGATTTCTTCGGCTTTCGATGTGGCGTGGAGGCCGTAGGTGCCGGGAACGTCAATGAGGATGCATTTTTCGCCCCGGACCATCATGGAACCCTGGGTATACTCGACGGTGGTGCCGGGGTAATTGGCGCTGGTGACGTGGACGCCCGTCAGCCGGGAAAAGACGACGCTTTTGCCGACGTTGGGATTGCCCATCAGTAAGATACGTTTCACTACACGGCCTCGACCAGGATCTTCTGGCAAATGCCGCGACCGAGCGCGGTCTGAGTCTGCCCGTGCCGAATTACGATCGGCCCATGTGCAAACGAGTCGCTTACCTTCGTGACGCTCACCCCCGCGCGGATGCCCAGCGCTTGCAGCCGGTCATGGATGCCGTGGCCACCTTCGATCGCGCACACGCGTACGGTTTCGCCCGCGGCAACCTCCGTCAACGCCAGCCGCTTCTCACTCATGGCGCACCTCGGCAGGATCGCACTCGGTGGGGTCGCGCTCGGTGGGGTCGCGCTCGGTGGGGTCGCGCTCCTGCGCGACCGGGTTTTCAAACGCGGCCATGGCCTGGCTTATTGCGGCGGCATGTTCTGCGTTATCCAGCATCAATGCCATCAGCCAAAGGAGCCGCCGGCCCGTTTCGAGGCTGATCAGGTGCTCCATTTTGCAGGCGTCCGCCTGCGCCACTTCCGGAGAGACCCCCAGAACTTCCTCAAAAAACCGGGAGAGAGTCCTGAAATTCTGCTCGACTTGTTCCACCACCCGCGCCCCCTCCTCCGTTAGCAGCAAAAACCGGTTGGGATCTTCCGCAACCAGTTCTCGTTTCTTAAGTTGCGACAACGCCGCAGAGGCCGCCGCACGGGTCACCTCGAGCCGGACCGCCACGTCCGTCACACGCGCATAACCCAACTTGCCGCGCAACGCGTCTATGGCCATCAGGTAATGGGCCGCCGAGTGAGAAACGCGGTTCTTCTCGAACTCGCGCCAATAACAAGTTTTGTTGGCGTTGGTAATCACCCGGGGTTCCTCCTGTCAACCAACCAAAACAAGTGTAAACGTATGCTATGCCATGTCAATGTTGTTTGTCAAATGGAGTGGACATCGTGGACAAGGTGGGCACTGTGGACATCGTGGACGCGCTTTAGAAGCGGAGAGGGGAGGCGCCGTAGCGGTCGATTAGGATTTGGCGGGCTTGGCCGGCGGTGAAGATCGAGCCGGTGATGAGGAGGGGGGAGTCTTTTGTCGCCAGGTTCATACCTGTCGCGAGGGCCGTTTCGAGGGAAGGTTCGATTTGATATGGCAGGCTGCCGGCGGCATTGGCGAGGTCTTCCGGCGGCGTGGACCGCGTCCCGTTGAACTGGGTGAAGATGAAAAGTCTTGTGGCCGGTGCGAGCGCGTCGATCACTCCGCGCGCGTCCTTGTCGGCGGCCATGGCGAGGATGGTGATGCAGTTCGCGAGTCCCGGTGCGATTTTTTGGGCGCCGGCGGGGTTGTGTGCGGCGTCGATGATGACGGGCGGGTCGTCGAGCACGCGTTCCATTCGGCAGGGCCAGTGTGCTTCGGCGAGGCCGCGCTGGATGGCGCTGCGGTCGATTCGGGGGAGCGACCTGTGCAGCCGTTCGGCGACGGCGACGGCGACGGCGGCGTTTTCGCCTTGGTACGAGCCGGTGAGGCCGAGCAGCGTCGGGCCGATAGACAGTCCGGGGCTGTGGTATTCGAACTCGAGCCGGAACGGAGTGCCGCTTGTGGCGAACGTGAAGTCTTTGCCAATCAGGCTGATTGGGCTTCGCATCTGGCGGGCCCTGGCGATCAGGACGTCGCGCGGAGCGGTTTTAGTCTCGCCGATGATGACGGGTGTGCGGGGTTTGATGATGCCGGCTTTCTCGAATGCGATTTGTTCGATGGTGTCTCCCAGGTAACGCATGTGATCGTAGTCAATGGTCGTGATGGCCGCCACGATGGGTTTGAGCACGTTGGTGCTGTCCAGGCGCCCGCCCATCCCGACCTCGACAATCGCCAAATCGACGACTGATTGGGCAAACCAGCGGAACGCCACAGCGGTGGTTACTTCAAAAAAGGTGGGGGGGATTGGCATGGCGTCGGCGACGCGGCGGAAAAAGCCGATTTGGGCGTCGAGTTGGTCATGCGGAATGGTTTCCGAGGCGATGGTGAACCGTTCGGCGATATCGATGAGGTGGGGGCTTGTAAACCGGGCGACCCTGTAGCCGGCGGCGCTGGCGACCGCGGCGACCATGGCCACCACGCTGCCTTTGCCATTTGTGCCGGCGACATCGACACTGGGGAAGGTCCTGTGCGGGTTTCCGGCGGCACGGAGCAGGGTTCGGATGTTGTCCAGGCCCAGCTTGATGCCGTGGTGTTCGAGGTGAAACAGGTATTCGAGATTGGTCAATCTAAGAAACTCTCTGGCGGCTGCAATTTATGGTGCGGGCGTCTCGCCTGCACGTTTGGGCTTAACCTGGCAAAGCCGGCTTGCTATCGGTCGTTGTCCGGGAAGTTTTCCCGGTCGTACAACAGCCGCCCGCAGTGCGCGCACCCATGCAGTTTCCCCGCAAGAACTTCGTTGACGATCTGCGGCGGGACGTGCATGTGACAGCCGCTGCAGACTTCCCCATTAAGCGGAACGACGGCCGGGCCGGTCTTTTTTGAGGCTCGAATTCGCTGGTAGCGTGAGAGGAGGCCGGGCTCGACTTGTCCGAGCAGCGGCTGGCGCTGGGTTTCGAGCTGCTGGCGTTCCTGTGCGGCCTCATGGAGTTCCTGGTCAATGAGGGTGGACTGGGCCTCGATTTCCTTTTGTTCAGCGTTGATCCGCTGTTTGTCTTCGACCAGGCGCTCCTTGGCGTTGTCCAGTTCGACCATGATGAAAATGACTCGCTCTTCCTTGAGGGCGACCTGTTTTTTGAGCATCTCGATCTCGTGGAGGAGCGCCTGGTACTCTTCGTTCTTTTTGATGGCGAACAGTTGGGCGTCGTACTTCTTGATTTGGCTCTGCTTGGCCTCGATGTCGATTTCGGCCTCGTGCTGTTCGAGTTGGAGGTGCTTGCGCACCTCCTCGCGTTCGGCCAACTCGGCGGCCAGCCGTTTTTTGTGGATTTCAAACTTGCTTTTTTGTTTTGGGAATTCGGCTTCGCGCGCCCGCAACGATTCGATTCTGAGGTCCAGATCCTGCAACAGCAATAACGTATTCAATTATGCCGATACCTCCCGGCCCGCCGGGCTCGGCCCGGGGTTGATTCCTGCCCTTGTTGGGTTATAAAAGAAAAACGCCGCAGCATATGCTGCGGCGTTTGGAGAGCCTGGCCCGCCCCGCCGGAGGTTGGCGCCGGGTAAAATCGAGTTGCCTCGGGGCCGCCGTACGCAACGGCCTTGGTAGGGCGCCCTTGGGGCGTGGTAGACATTAAAATATCCAATTCTTGCGAGACGGCGTTACTTTGCCGAACGCGCTATCGCAATCTCGCCGGTTCGAACCAGTTCCTGTATGCCTAAAGGCCGAAGCATGTTGATGCACGCTTCCACCTTTCCTTCGGATCCCGTTACCTCGACCACCATCGACGACGGGCTGACATCGACGACCTTGGCGCGGAAGATCGAGGCGATTTCAATGACTTCGCGCCGCCGATCTCGGTTAACACCGACTTTGATCAACACCAGTTCGCGCTCGATGAAATCCACTTCGGTCAGATCTTCGACCTTGATGGTGTCGACGAGCTTGTTCAACTGTTTCATGATCTGCTGCATAACGTTGTCGTCGCCGCGGACGACCACGGTCATCCGGGAGATGCTCGGGTCTTCGGTTTCGCCGACGCACAGGCTGTCAATGTTGTAGCCGCGCGCGCTGAACAGGCCCGAGACCCGGGCCAGGACGCCAAAATGATTCTCGACCAAGACGCTAATTGTACGTTTCATGCCAGCTCCAGCCCATCGTGCACTACTCGGCTCCGCCGTTTCGGTCGGGGCCGGTGTTGAACTCGTTCATGGCCTTGCCGATACCAAACTCCACGAAGCACAAGGCGGCGTCCGCGGCGCGGGCCACGGCTTTTTCCGCCACAGGCTTCTCGTCGGGTGCGAACGTGCTCAGGACATGGTCGCGCAGCACGGCGCCCCTGCTTTGACCCACTCCTATGCGCAGTCTGGGAAACTCTTCGGTTCCCAGGCGGTCAATAATCGACTTGAGCCCGTTGTGCCCGCCGGCACTGCCCTCTGGGCGCAGCCGGATCCGGCCCAGTTCGAGGTTCGCGTCGTCCACCACCACCAAGAGGTCGCACAACTCCACGTTATTGTATCTTACCGCGCGGGCGATGCTCTCGCCACTGAGGTTCATATACGTCATCGGCTTCATGAACACGAGCCGCTCGCCGTTCCACTCGGTTTCGGCGAGGATGGCGCGGTACTTCTCGCGCACGAACTCGGCCTTCAGTTTTTCCGCCGCCCGGTCCACGGCCGCGAATCCGGCGTTATGCCGCGTGTTCCTGTAGCGGGGCCCGGGATTGCCCAGGCCTGCTATCAGTTTCACGGCAATGACCTCCGAAACCAGGCCTTAAACGCCAGCAGACCGGGCACAGCCTCCTACTCCTTCTCTTTTTCTTTCTCTTTTTCCTTGCGTTCGCCGATAACTTCAGGCTCAGCGGCCGCCTCTTCCTCGACGGCTTCTTCAGGTACAACTTCCTTGACCACCCGCGGCGCATGTACGGTGACCACAGGCCGGTCGGATTCGGTCAGTACGGTGACGTTTTCCGGGAACTTGACCGCGGCCAGGTGAACGCTGTCGCCGATGTGGAGGCTGGACACGTTCACGACCACTTCTTCGGGGACATCCAGCGCAAGGCATTCGACTTCGACCTCGCGCAACTGGTGGTCAAGGATGCCGCCCTCGGCGACACCCGGGGCCTGCCCCTCGAGCCGCACCGGCACCACGGTCACGATTCGCTCGTCCATCCGAATCCGAAGGAAGTCGGCGTGGAGGAAGTTGCCCCGCAACGGGTGGTGCTGGACCGCCTTGAGCAACACGGGGCTGCTCAGCTCGGGCTTGTCTTCGATTTCGAGCCGGAGGATGGCGTGCTCGCCGCCCCGGCTGTGGTGTACGGCCGCCTCGAACTCGCGGTGGTTGATTACCAGACTGACCGGTTCCTGGCCGCCACCATAGAGAACGCCCGGCAGCGCGCCCGCGGCGCGGACGTTGCGCGCGGATTTTTTGCCCCCGGTTTCGCGGGTGGCTGCCTTGAGTGAGTGGATTTCCATTTCTGAATTGCCTCCGGATTAGGCCCGCATCGTGTAGGCCCACATCGTGTGGGGCCGTGACTTAAAGGCCTTCTAACAAAATCAAATACTATACAAAAAGACTGCTGACTGATTCCTGTTCGTGAATTCGTCTTATCGCCTCGCCAATAAATGGCGCAAAACTGAGCACGCGCAACTTCGGGCTTGCGGCGGCCGCGGCGTTCAGCGGTATCGTGTCGCCCACCAGCACCTCGGTGAGGACGGAATCCTGGATGCGCTTGACGGCGTCGCCGCTCAAGACCGGATGTGTGGCGCAGGCCATAACGTCCAGCGCCCCCTGCTCTTTGACGGCCTGCGCCGCCTTGACCAGCGTGCCGGCCGTGTCGATCATATCGTCGAAGATCAGGGCGTGCCGGCCTTCGACGTTGCCGATGATGTTCATGACTTCGCTGACGTTTTCTTTGGGCCGCCGCTTGTCGACGATGGCAAGCGAGGCGTCGAGCCGGCTCGCGAACTCCCTGGCGCGCAACACGCTGCCCGTGTCGGGACTGACAACGACGAGGTTGGCCACTTTACGATCGAGCATGTGGCGCCCGAACACGGCGTCGCCGCGGAGGTGGTCGACGGGGATGTCGAAGAACCCCTGGATCTGGCCACAGTGCAGGTCGGTCGAGAGAATTCGGTCGGCGCCGGCGGCGACGATGACGTTGGCGACGAGCTTGGCCGAAATGGGGACGCGCGGTTTGTCTTTTCGGTCCTGGCGGGCGTAGCCGAAATAGGGCATGACGGCGGTGACGCGTTCGGCGGAGGCGCGCTTGGCGGCGTCGATCAGCATCAGCATCTCGACGAGGTGGTCGTTTACCGGGGGAGAGGTGCTGTTGATGATAAAGACATCGCTGCCGCGGACGTTCTCGCCCAGTTGGACGTGGACCTCGCCGTCGCTGAATTGGGACACCAGCGCCTGGCCCTGTGGCGCACCGAGATGGGCGCAGACGCCCCGGGTGAGGTCGCGGGAACCGTTGCCGCAAAAGATCTTCATGTCCTTGCTATAAGCCACAGTCACAACCCCTGGTTTTCGCAGTTGCGCCGTCCGAATGCTCATACTGTGCCTCGGCTGGTTTAGCGCGTGCGCGCGCACGCGCCATTTAACATGGTTGGGGCGGAAGGATTCGAACCTCCGAATGCCGGGACCAAAACCCGGTGCCTTACCACTTGGCGACGCCCCAGCGTGTGTCTCACCCGTGTTTCTAAAGCCACAACTCCCCCACGAACAGGACCCGATTACGCAAGCCTCGGGGGAAGATCACCAGCTACACAGGCAATTGACAGATTATATCCAACTCCCAAAGGGCAAGTCAATTAAGCTGCCGCTCCGAAGGTACGGAGCGGGCGCTCCGGGGTGCGGAGCGGACGCCGCAAGTAAAGGCGAGGCCGCGTCTACAAAGTCGTGCCGAAGGAGTATGGATCTCAGATCAGCCGGCCTTCGGCGGTTCCCAGCATTTTGACATCGATCCGGTTTTTGTCGGCGATTCCGAGGTGGAATTTTTCCGCGGCGAACCGGATGTGGTGGGGCGTGATGGGGAGGGGGGCGTCTTCCTTAAAGAACTGTTTGCGTTTGGCCTGGATGATGGAAAGCCCGATGGTGTCGACGGCCACGGGATCGGTTCCCAGCAGGAATCCGGCGTAGTCCCAGGCGTACTTGGCGTCGAAATTATGCGGGCCTTTGCTGTGGAACAGCGGGGTGAGCATGACCAGGATGTTGAGGCGCGTCTTGCCGTTCACGATCGGCAGTTCCCAGAGTTCGCCGAGGTTCTCGCAAAAGTTGGGGTGCAGGCTCGGGCAGTCTTCGCTGAACGGCATGAAATTCTTGATGCAACTGCCGACCCCGGCCCAGTGGTGGCTTCTCATGGGCCGGACGTTGATGATGGCGGTCGAGTTCTGGAACACGGGATTGGCTCTGGCGCCACGGTCTTCGACGGCCACTTTGTCGGCGGGAACGCCGGCCCCGGTCACCTTGCTGACGATGGCGGTTTCGACCTCGGGCGGGGTTCGGAGCGCGGGCCATGTGTTGCTCTTGACGCCGACGGTATCTTCCGGCGTTATGAATTGGGCCCAGGCCGAGGCCGGGTCGGGCTTTCCGGTCAGCTGGCACACGCCCATGTCCAGCAGCCGGGTGACGACTTCGGGGTTCACCGCCCCATCCGGTCCCAACACGGCCGGATCGCGTACCAGGACTACGGTAGCCCGTGCCGGTTCCTCGCCGTAGGCAATGGTGGGAAAGGTTGCGGCCGCACCGGCCAGAGTCACCCCTGCGGCTCCGCGTTTGAGGAAGTCGCGCCGCGTGATTGGCTTATGCCCGTAGATCATTTGCTTGTCCCTCCCGGACCTGCGATCTTGTCCATCATTTGGATAGCGTCGGCCTTTGCCGGCGCATCGAAAACCACGCACAGCAGCTTATCTCTTATACGGACGCCAGTCCACCGGCCGTTTTCGGTTTTTGCAAGGGCATCGGGGCCGGCGTCGGGCAAGTAGGCGTGCAGGAATTCGGAACGCGCGGCGCGGGCAGCCGCCGCAGCCGGATACCGGACGATCAGACTCGTCATGGGCGGCCCTTCCGGGGTTTTGTATCGCGCCAGTATGCCTTCGGAGTCTGAATCAAGGTTCAGCAGATTCTTATCGGAGACGTAGTAATAGAGGTTGAGCAGGAAGTGGTTGTGGAAATAGCGGGTATCGCCTGGCAGCAGGCCTTCGGCGGGCAGCAGGTTGAGCAGGCTGGGCGGACCGGCATCGCCGGCGATGGCGGTGGCGGTGGCTTCGCCAATGGCCATGATGGCCGCTCGTACAGGTTCAGAGGCCGTGGCGGCGGTGACGTAAACTACGTACCGGTCTTTCCAGAAGGCGAGCGTGGCGCTGTCAAATTCGGACTCGCGGCCGACATGCACATCGGCGTCGTCGCGCGTATCATGGTGGTATGCGCCGAACGCGTCGGCGGACGTTTTCATTTTGAAGATGTCGGCGGTGATTTGGGGAAATCCCTGTTTAATGTAACGGCGTGCCACGACGCGCTGCACGTTCAACGCTTTGTAAATCTCCGATGCGCCGTCGATGTATTCATGGAGATTTGCCGCGGAATAGACATTGTCCTTTGAGGGTGTCGTCCAGCCCAATACTTCTTTGGGCACAAGTTTTTCGATCTCGGGATCGACTTTCCGGCCCGGATGAGCGTAAAATTGACCAACGGCAAATAAGAAGGCGAGTATCATGTGTTAAGCCTTTCGAGAAACCGGTTTCCATTATACTCCGGGGCCAAGAGGTGGTCACGCGATTTTGCGGGTCATGCTAAGGATAAACGTAAGTGTTTACGCAGCAACGAATAGTCGCTGCTGTCGGTTGATAGATTGTCCGGGGTTCGAAATGGTTTGCGTTCAAACCATGCACAAAGAGGAAAGGGAAACCGTATGAAACACGCAAAACCTTTGTCCAAGGCAATTCTTGGACCTACCAGTGGTATCCTGAGTCTCCTGCAGTTGCTGATAAACTTGGGGGTCCTCAACATTGAAGACATCTTCAAGAAGGACGGCGCCTAGGCGTCTCCCGCGGCCCCACATAACGTGCTGACAGTAAAACACTTGTCTGACCGGGGCATATAATTGGCGTCTTTCACCTCGATGCCGGCTTGGAGGGAAAGAGGGTGGTTTGGCGCCGTAACAACTTTTGCCGAGCCGTGTATAGTTTTGAGAGCAGTGACGGCGGGGCTACCGTTGGCGGTGGTTCTGTCAGGGTAGGGTTTCCACATACTGTGCAGGTGGGTTTTGCGAGCCGCGTTGACAAGGGTTTAGGCAGGGTGATATACTCGCGGCCAAAAGGGGTTACAGCCTGTCAAGAGACAGGTTAAAGCCCATCAGGAGACGTTATGAAACATCTGCAAAAGGTATCGAAACCGCCCGTTCATGCTGCTGACATCCCTGTGGATGCCAAGATGGCGTTCATCATCTCGATTCTGACGGCATTCACCCCGATTCTTGAGGCGAAAAACCCGGAGCAAACCACGCCAACCCCGTAGTGATTCGGGTTAATCCGGAGATCGGCAGTGGGATGTGCTTAATCGCCAAGAAGCGGCGCCTAATACGCCGACCTTGTATAGGCAAACGAGCAAGGAGAAAAGAAGATGAAGCACATCAGGAAAATGACAGTAGCGAAGGCGGATGTATTTACGGACATTGGCGATTTCTTCACCAACCTGTGGGATGAAATCAGCGGCTTCTTCAAGGACCTGTTTGGCGGGGACGCCTAGTCCAGCGGAGAAAAACGCCGGAGGTTTACCATGAGACACGTATTGAAGGTATCTGCCACGTTGATGCGGCCCGAGGAGGGCCATCGCGCTCCTGTGGCAGTGCCGGATCGGGCCGACGCGAAGACGGACTTCATGAATGCCGTCTATAACGCGTGGACCGATTTTGTGTACCAGAAGAAAAACGAGTTGAGCGTGTAAACCTGCCGTCGAAAACTTGCAGTACTGACCGGGACTCCAGTGTCTTGAAGTCCCGGTTCTGTTTTCTATACGATCCGGTAAGTGAGGAATGATAAGGACTTGTGATTAAGGGCGCGCATAGCGTAATCCGTTCGACCGACCCCGATGACGCGGGGGCGCTGAAGTCGGTTTACGACTCTCAGGCGCCGCGGTCGTCGCTGCTCGACCAGCGCCGGGAATTGAACCCGCCGACGCGGGACGAGCTGCGCGAGGTTATGGGCCAGAAGGAGATGGGGAAGGCGGTGTTTTATACGGTGGAGGATCCGGGCGGCGAAATCTGTGGATTCTGCTGTCTACGGGGGCTGAATCCCGAGGCGCAGTTCAGCGAATTTGTGGTGATTTTTCTGAATGAAGCGGCGTTTTCGACGCCGATGGCGGACGAAGTATTCGGGTTTTTGTCGCGGCTGGCGTTCCAGCGGATGCACAACCGCAAGGTGGTGACGCACTGCCTGGACAGCGAGACCGAATATCGGAAGTTTCTGATAGGCCATGGGTTCAAGAGCGCGGGCGTACAGCGGGACGTGGTGTTTTCGCAGGGGAGGTGGTTCAACCTGGAGGCGTTGACGCTTCGGGCCGCTGATTGTACGTTTGCCGCTTAACAAACGGCCGGTTGAGGATCGATTTCTTAGATGGCAATTAGGACCAGGACGTTCATCCGCCGGGCGGAGCGTGAAGATTTGGATACGGTGGTGGCGTGGATGGAGGATCCGGATTTTCAGCTTTTCCTTTACGGCGACCCGGCGCGATCGCCCAAGCAGATCCGTGAGCAGATTGTGTCGATGCTTGGGCGGTCGTCGGCCCAGACGGTGCCGGGCGGCCTGTACCTGATAATCGACTCGGCGGAACATGGTCCGCTGGGTTTGTTGTCGCTTCAGAACATCAGTTGGCGCAACCGCAGTTGCAGCATTGACTTGTACATGGGCAACAAGGAGATGCGGCACAAGCTGACGGCGGGGATCGCCTTTTACCGGGCGATGCAGTACGCGTTTGAAGAGCTGAACCTGCACCGGGTCAATGCTTACATTTACGCGTTCAACGAGGCGTCGTGGATGATCCTGGAGCGGATGGGTGCGGTGCGCGAACTGACGTTGCCCGAACACGTGGCCAGGGACGGCAGACTTTACGATCTTTACGGGTATGGGTTGCTGCGGCACGAGTTCGAGGCGTTCAAGGGAAAGAACCCGCACCTGGTCGAGGACGTGGTCGAATCCATGAGGGGGTTGAATTCGGGGCCGGCAGGGGGTGGCGAAAAGGCTGCGGAGAAAGATACGTGAGCCTGCCAGCGGCCATTTTTCTGTGCCTGATGCTGGGACACGCAGGCTTTGCGTTTTTTGTCAACCGCAGGCGGGGAGGTGTTGCGGGGGGCACAAACTTGCTGGTGTCGGCGTGGCCGTTTTACGTGGTTTTTGTTTCAGGCATCCGGCATCGGACGCCGGCGCTGCGGGCAGGCGCGGTTCTTCAGACGCTGCTGTTTGCTGTGGCATGCTGGATTGCGGCGGGCAGGGGTGTGTGGAGCCGCGAGTTGATATCTCCGATAGCAATCGGGGCCGGGCTGGCAGCCGGTCATCTGATATTCGGAATGAGCGTGCTGGCGACGCACAGGTCTTTACGGCAGGCGGGGAGGCACCTGATTGACTTGGGGCCGCTTTGGAATTATCTGACGGACAACCCGCGCATCCTGATGCAGTTTGCCAGCGTGAGCATCGCGGAAGAGACCATTTATCGGGCGGCGTTGCAGCCGCTGGCGGTGAGTTGGGTCGGGCCGGTTTTGGGCGTGGGGGCGGTGGCGGTGGTGTTTGCGTGCGTCCACGAACACTTTTTCCGGAACAGCTTGAGGCAGTCGGGCGAGTTTTTGGCGTTCGCGCTGTTGCTTGGCGGCCTTTATTACTGGACGGGCAGCCTGATTCTTGTTATGGTCGTTCACGCGGCGCGGAACGTGGAAATCGCCTTCATGGAACGGCTCGCCCAGATAGAGGAATCGGGCGACCCGGACGCGGGCGAACGCGAGGCCCTGTTCGCCGAGGGCAGGCTGATCGAGGCGCTGGTGGTGGCGCCGGGGTGCGGGATGGCGGTGGGGTGCGTGGACCTGGCGGTCGAGCCGGTCTGTGAACCGGGGGCGTATCCGGTTCAGGCGCGGTGTTTTGGTCCGTTGGAGAACGTATGAAAACCGAATATTTGGTGCGCATCGACCGGGTCGATAAAACCTTCAAGACACGTCATCTGTTTTATAAGGACGACACGACGCCGCGCCGGCTATTGCACAAAAAGCTGGTGCAGGCGGCGAGGAACATCGATTTTGGGATACGGGCCGGGGAGATTTTCGGCCTTCTCGGCCCAAACGGCGCGGGCAAGACCACGACGGTGAAGATGGTCTCGGGGCTGGTGCGGCCGGACAGTGGCGCGGTGTACGTGGACGGGCTGAACGTCGACAAAAAACGCCTGCAGGTGCTGAGGAAAGTCGGCGTGGTGCTCGAAGGTACGCGCACGAGCATTTGGCCGCTGACGCCGTACGAAAACCTGATGTATTACGGCAACCTGAAAGACGTGAAGGGGCGGGTGCTGAAAGAGCGTGCGAAGTCGCTGCTGACATTTATCGGGCTTGATCATAAGCAGCACATCGAGGTGAGGAAACTGTCGCGCGGCGAGAAACAGAAGCTGGCTATCTGCATCGCGCTGATTGCGGACCCGCCGGTGGTCCTGCTGGACGAGCCGACGACGGGCCTCGATGTCCAGAGCAGCCGCAACATCAAGGACAGAATCCTGGAGATGACGAGGGAGCAGGGAAAGTGCGTGCTGGTGACGACACACGACATGAACGTGGCGCAGGAGATCTGCGATCGGATCGGCATCATCGACCATGGCGTGCTGGTGGCGTGCCAGCCCAAGGAATCGCTGCTGGATGTGTTCAGCGACCCGGTGTTCGAGTTCAAGCTGGACCGGCTGGTGCCCAACTCGATTTTGGACGGGATAGCGCATATCAACGAGATGACGATGCGGATCGAAGAAGAGGGCCCGGTAGTGTCCGTGGCGCTGGAAACGGACCTCGAGGCGCGGTCGCGGGCACTGTACGACGTGGTGCAGCGGTTTCGGGATCAGGGCATTCTGTTGCGGTCGGTTTCGCAGCGGCAGCAGACGCTCGAGAACGTGTTTCTGCGGCTGACGGGCAAGAAGTAGGTACTGAGGACGTAGCCGAATGGGTTTTTTGCTGGTACTGAAGGCTGAATTTATCCGCAACATGATCGTGATGCGGCGGTACTGGTTCAGGACCGTGACGGGAATGATCATCGGGTATGGGATGCTGATGTCGATGATCTGGATGTTTCATTCGAAGGGGGGCGTAGATCCGGAGGGGTTTGCGAGCCGGTTCAGCGATCCGGAAGATGCGACGAAATTTGCCCTGACTTTTATCATCGGGATGCTGGCGTTTGGCATAGTGGGCCTTTTCAGCCAGGGTTTGCAGGGGATGGCGCAAAGCGGCCAGTTGGAGCAGTTGTGCATGAGCCCGCACGGGCTGGTGTCGAATTTCATGGCGCGGTCGTTGATGGCGTCGGTGACGTCGGTGCCGACGTCGGCGCTGATGGTTTGGTTGATCGCGTACCGGGTGAGATTCGACTTGCCGATGACGACGTTGGCCGACTTTTTGACGCTGGTTCTTCTGTTGGCGCTGGCGTTCTTGAACCTGATTGGGTTTGGTTTCATGGTGGGCGGATTGGTGCTGGTGTTCAAGCAGACCGGCCAGGTGGCGGTGATCGTGCGGATGGTCTTGTTGGGTATCGCCGTCATGGCCGACGACGTGCGGACGTTCCCAAAGATACTTCAAGTGTTTTCGCACGCGTTGCCCATCACAGATGCCACGCTGTGCCTGATCCACCTTGTGATCCGGGGGCAAATGCAGCCGGTGTATGACGCGAAAGGCAAGCCGCTGATGGAAGGGGCGAAGGTGGTGGCGAACTACGTGCCGATCCTGTTTCACCCGTCGTTTTTGTTGCTGCTGGTGAACTGCGCCGTCTGGACGTTCCTGGGCATCGCCTGTTTTCGCTTCATGGAGAACTGGAGCCGCAACAAGGGCACCCTGGGGGCCTACTGATGCCGCGGGAGGCCTTGCACCGGTTCGAGCACGACGGCAAACGGTTTGCCATCGACCCCGAGACGTGTTTTTGTTTCGAGTGCGACGCGATCTGCTGGGACGTGCTCGAGCACTACGCGCAGGAGACCAGCAACCGGATCTTCCACCTTCTCAAAAACAAGTACAGCCTGAAAGAGTTGGAGGAAGTGGCGGGCGAACTCGAATGGCTGCGCGCATCCAAATCAATACTCAGGGCGCCCAAAAAGGAAGACCTGCTCAAACAGTTCGAGGTCGAACGCGGGCTGAAACGGGTGTCGGTGTCCTTGCCGCGGGAGACGGCGGAGCCCATACAGGCGCAGGCGCGGTGGTTTGGCCGGCCGGCGCGGGTGGTATCGTCGGGCGGGCGTGAAATCGGCCGTGGTGCGGTTTTGCTGCTGCTGGGCCGGTCGGGCGCGCAGAAAGAATTGCAGCTCGAATTTGTCGAAGAGGGGCACATACACCACCCTGAGTTGATTGCGGAACTGTGCGGGTGGGCGTTGAACTCGGCGCGGCTTGCCGAGAAAACGCTGACGGTCTCGGTGCATGTCACGAACATTACCGTGGCGAAACTGCCCGAGGCGCTTGCGGGGCATACGCTGGGTGCGAAGCTCGAACTGACGAGGGCAGAGGGCGTCCTGGCGCACGTGAACGCGCTGGCGGCCGCTATCGGCGAGACGTTGCCGCGGTTGGCCAAAGCGCTCGAGCCGGACGCCAAAGACGCCGGCGGGCGTGTCGTTGTTCGGCCGAACCACCCCGGGTTTGGAGAAGTGGCGGAAACGCTGGACGATTCCGGTTTCACGGGCATCGAGATTGATCTTGACGGTGCGTACGTGGCCAACCCGGGGCTGGAGCCGGGCGCAGTCACGGCCGCAATGGAAGAGAACGCGCGCTATTACGCGGGGCGGCTGATGAAACACCATTACTTCCGGCTGGACCCGATTGCGCCGCTGTTCTGGCGGATCTATTCGGGCGCGCCGGTGGCGAGATCGGACTCCGCGGGTACCAACGAACTGGCGGTCGAGGGCGACGGCAGGATTTATCCGTCGATGCGGCTGTCGGGCAAAGAACCGTTTTGCCTGGGCAGTTTGACGGACGGGCTGGACGAGGAGAAAGTCCGGCCGTTTGAGGATGTGGGGGCGCTCACCACTCATCCATGCACGGGCTGTTGGGCGCGCAACCTCTGCGGCGGGGGCACGGCGGCGGTGCATTATGCGCTGGCGGGCTCGATTCGGACGCCACACCCGGCGTGGTGCGGCGGGCAGCGGGCGTGGATGCAGAGCGCGGTTTCGGCGTTTCAGGTGCTGTCCTCGGCGGGCATCCACTTTGAACGGGTTTACAGGATCCTTGGCCGGCGGGAGAAACCGTCGCTGTTCGCGCTGGCCAAGGCGGCGATTACGATGAGCATCGGCGTCCGGCCCATCGAAGAAGCCGACGCGGAACTGGTGACCAAATGGGAGAGCTGGAACGAGTCGGCCTACTTCCTGTTCAACGAATCGGGCGTGTACCTGGCAACGAAATACGACCGCGAGATGGACTCGCTCCATCCGCGGGGCATCGATCAGGAACTGATACTGCTGCGGAAATCCGGCGAGCCGTTCGGGCTGCTCAAGCTGCGGCCCAAATGGGTCGGCGGGGCCGTGCTGGTTTGGGTGTACATGCGCGACGAGGCCGACTACGCCGCCGAGCCCATCCGCAAAAGTTTCCGCGCCATCCTCAAAGAGGCGGCCGGCCAGAGCAGCGTGCGCCAGATCGTCGTGCCGGTCTCGCCAAAGGAGAAGCCGCTGAGCGAGTTTTTATCTGCGGTGGGTTTTGGGGAAGTGGGCGCGATGCGCGATGCCCTGTACCTGCACGGAAAATACGAGGATGTCACGCTGTATGCGACCGCGCCAGACAGGCTTTAATCCAAGAGAAGCAAGAGACGCAAAGGCGTCAGGCGGTTTATGGAGATTGTGGTGAACGAAACGGCTGGTAGCAGAGATCCGTGGCGGGCGGCGGCGTTTGGTTTGTGGGAGTTGTTTTTTTTGGTGGGCCTGCTTCCGGAACCGGTGTTTCGGTTGCTGCGTGATGCGGGCGCGGTACTGCCTCAGCGGGCCGTCGTCAATTCGCCGTACGCGATCACGATTGGGCTGGCGGGTTTTCTCGCCGTGTTTGCCTACAACCAGTGCCGCAGGCACGGGCTGTCGCACGGCGAAGCGGGGGACAAGTCGCTGCAGTATGCGGTCGTGGCGCTGGTCGCGTTTCTCCCGGTGGATTTTATCGGGGTGCTGAACGTCATCGGAAACGAGCTTGTTCGGAACCGGTCGACCATCTATCTTTCGACGGCGGCCAAATCGGTGGCCTGGCTTTATCTGATGATGCTTATATGCAAGTACTACCTTGGGAACGATTCGGCGTTTATGAGCATGCCATCGTTTTTCCCAAGCACGCGCCGAGGCGCGAAGGGCGGTGGCGGTAGTGGCGGGTCGGTTGAAGGGGTGTAAGCGGCGGGCCAGTTATTTGTAATCTTCCTTACATATTTTCTGAGCGTTTAGGCATGGGTTTGAGTGTTTAAAACGAGAAACGGCGGGTTGACACCCGTATTTTATTTCGGTAAGATGTTGTTTTATAAGAGTTTGTGGCGGTGAGGCGTGTTGGCGTCATCAGTAGGCGGGCGTCTTGCGTTGAAGCTTGTAATAGCATTAAACTAACCGTGAAGTTCCTGAGCGGGGGCTTCAGGCGGGGAGTGTGAATGAACCGCTTGATGTTGTTAGGCTTCCTGCTTGCCACAGCGACGGCACAAGGCAGTGGGACGTTGCAACTTGGCGAGCCTACAGTTGAACAAGATCGTATCACGGTACCTGTCGTGCTTGGCGGCGACTTGAGCGGCGGTGTTTCGGCGATGGATTTTCGGTTTCGCTACAACCCGGAGGCGTTGCAGCCGGTATCGGTGGTTGCGGGCACGGCGGCTGAGCGCGCCGACAAACGGGTGATGAGCAACCAGCGGACGCCGGGCGAGTACGCGGTGGTGATGATGGGCTTCAATCAGTCGTCGTGCGGGCCGGGCGAGGCCATTCGGATTGTGCTGCAGCGTCTGCAAGGGCCGGACCAGAAGTGGGACCTGAGCCTGAGCGACCCGACGATGTCGAGTGTGGATGGGCGGCTGATTGAAAGCCAGGTGCTGCCATCGGACATCGAGCCGGCGCGAGAGGTTGACCAGGGTCAGGAAGAAGAGGAGACGGGGCGTCAACCACGACTTCCGGAGGTGGATACGGGCGCGGAGGAGGCGGGACCGGTGAAAGAACTGGCGGCGCCGCAGGGTGCAGGCTATGATGCGCCTATGGACGGACCGGTCGCGGAAGGGGCGTCAAGAACCGCGGCGGCTGAAAGTCTGAAAGCCGCCTTGCAGTCGGCCGAAGAGGTGCGGCAAGGAATTGAGTCGCCGGAACAGAATCCGGCCGATCAGCTTGAGGGGCTGGGGCAAGAAGCCGGTGTCGTGGGCGAAACGGGATTGAACGTGGCCACCGAGAGCGGCGGCCGAATAGATACAGCAGGTGTTACAGCTTCGGGTAGGATGTCGCCCGATCAGGCTTTGCGGAACAATACAGTTGAACCTCAGTCGGGAACCAACGCGGTGGAACGGCGTGGCGGAACCTATATGCCGTTTGCGGTAGCGGGTTTTTGCGTGTTAGCGTTGGCGGCCGTCCTTGTGTGGCGGCGGTCCAGACTGATTGGCTAAGAGCTTCCCCCGAAGAGAGGATGCCTAATCCTCTGCGGATCTCTAACGCACGTTAGAGTGACGCACCTCACCGGAGATGCCGGGCGCCCCCTCCCGGCATCTCCACCCCCATTTTTAGACTCTTTGTTCGCGACATCTGCGCACGACGCGTAGAGGTTGGCTTAAGGTGGCGAACAAAGATTCTAATTGCGGCTTCTTAGCCGCCGTATGGATTTTTTTCTTTCCTTTGAACGAAACGCTGGTAAACAGATCGTTGTTTGATCTATTCTGTTTGCAAGGGAGGCACGGGAAACAATGCATGACTGGAAAGAGGTCAGGCTGGTGGAAATACTCCTGGTAGAAGACAGCCCCGGCGACGTCCGCCTCACGATTGAAGCACTCAAAGAGGCCAAGGTGAACAACCGGCTGAACGTGGTGGGCGACGGGGTGGAAGCGCTCGAGTATCTGCGCCGCCAAGGCAAATATGCAGACGCCGCGAGGCCGGACGTGGTGCTCCTGGACCTGAATCTGCCCCGGAAAGACGGGCGGAAGGTGCTGGTGGAGATGAAGGAAGATCCGGACTTGAAAGTGATCCCGATAGTGGTGTTGACGACGTCGCACGCCGAGGAAGACGTCCTGAAGTCTTACGAGAACCATGCGAACTGTTACATCACGAAGCCGGTGGATTTCCAGCAGTTCCTTCGCGTGGTCCAGAGCATAGAAGATTTCTGGCTCAGCGTGGTCCGGCTTCCCCCCAAATCCTGATCGCCGTTGTTCACGACGGTTTCAATGCAGGCTCATTGGGCATTTCTCCCCGGTCCGGAGCAGGCGCGGGCAGCCTCGATTCAACTTGTTCATTCTGCCTTCACATCCCTTTGTGTCACCTGTTCTATAAGGGCAACAAGCAGGGCCAGATGCTTATTGCCTGGTGCTCAAGCCGGCGATATGATACCTCCGGCGAAAAGAGGATTGTTGCCATGTTGCCGTTTGCACTGCTTCTTGCGGCCGGTGTGCTGAGCCAAGCCGCAACACCGTTACCGGCCGAGTTGGCCGAAGCCGCCGCCTGGGCGGGAGCGAAGTTCGAGGGCATTGAACAGCCCGCCCCGTATGCCTTTGACACCGGTCCTTTTTTCGGGACGCCGGATTTTGTGCGGGGCGTCGCGGGATGGGCGGTTGAGCGAGGCAAGCGGCAAATTGATCCGGCCCGAACCGGCCATACGATCGTTTACCGCGACCCCGCGACCGGGCTTGCGATCCGGTGCGAGGGCGTGGTCTACAGCGATTTTCCGACGGTCGAGTGGACGCTCTTTTTGAAGAATGAGGGGACAGCGCCGGTTCCGCTGAAGGATGTGCTGGCGATTAGGACGGGTTTCCGCAAGGAGCCCGGCAAGAGGTTTGTCCTTTATCACCACTCGGGGGACAATTGCACCGCCGACAGCTACGAACCGCATGTCACCGAGCTGGTGGCCACGGAGAAATTGCGGCTCGCCAACACCGGCGGCCGGCCCACCCAGACCACCTTCCCGTATTTCAACGTCTCGGCGGGCAACAAAGGCGTGATTTTTGTTGTTGCATGGCCGGGGCAGTGGTTTGCGGAGTTCGCACGGAACTCCGGCAACTCCCTGACGCTTGCCGCGGGGCAGGATCGGGTGCAACTCGACCTGCAGCCGGGCGAGGAAATCCGCACGCCGCTGATCGTGCTCCAGTTCTGGCACGGGGAAGGCGAGGCGGGGCGCGTTCGGTCGCAGAACGTGTGGCGGGCCTGGATGATCGCGCACAACATCCCGCGGCCCGGCGGGAACCTGCCGCCGCTGCCGCAGTTGGCCGCGTGCAGCAGCCACCAGTTCGGCGAGATGATCCACGCCGATTCGGAAAGCCAGAAGTTTTTCGTGAGCAAATACCTCGAGCGCGGGTTCAAACTGGCGTACTGGTGGATGGACGCGGGCTGGTACTGGTGCGACGGGCAATGGCCAAAAACGGGGACGTGGGAAGTCGATACGAGCCGGTTCCCGGGCGGGCTTCGTCCGATCAGCGATTTTGCGCTCGAGCGCGGCGTGCACACGCTGGTGTGGTTCGAGCCGGAGCGCGTCCATAGCGGGACGTGGCTGGCGGATCAGCGGCCGCAATGGGTGCATGGCGGGAAGGACGGCGGGCTGCTGGACCTGGGCAACCCCGAGGTGCGCGCCTGGCTCACGGACCACGTCGACGGTCTGCTCAACAGCGAAGGGATTCACCTGTACCGCCAGGATTTCAACATCGACCCGCTCGAGTTCTGGAGGAAAAACGATGCGCCCGGCCGCCGGGGCATCACGGAGATCCGCCACGTCGAGGGTTACCTGGCGTACTGGGACGAATTGCGGCGGCGTCATCCGGATATGCTCATTGATTCATGCGCCAGCGGCGGGCGGCGAAACGATCTCGAGACGCTGCGGCGTGCGGTGCCGCTGCTGCGGAGCGATTACATCATGGAACCGGTCGGCAACCAGTGCCATACCTGGGCGCTGGCGCAATGGTTTCCGTTTTACGGCACCGGCACCTCAAAAACCGATCCATACCTGATCCAGAGCACGTTATGCCCGCATTTCACCGCGTGCTGGGATATGCGCGACGCGACGATCGATTACGAGGGGATCCGGCGAATCATCGACCAGTGGACCGAGGTGGCGCCGTGCTATTTCGGCGACTACTACGCGCTGACGCCGTATTCGCTCGCAGAGGATCAGTGGATCGCGTGGCAGTTCGACCTGCCGGGCGAAGGCAGGGGATTTGTCCAGGCGTTCCGGCGCGGAGGCTGCGAGGGCGAGTCTGTCAAGCTGAAACTGCAGGGGCTGGACGCGGAAGCGGCCTATACCCTTTGCGATGCAAGCCAGCCTGAACAGGTGAAGACATATACGGGCGCGGAGTTGCTTGCCGCCGGCTTTGATTTGCCTATTACGCAAAAACCCGGCGCAGTACTCTGGAAATACAGCAAAGTTGCTCAATAAGGATGTGCAGGCGGGACGCCCGCACCACAATAAGTTCGAAGTCCGAAGTGCGAAGTTTGTCTGGACGGGAATGCAGGCGGGACGCCCGCACCACAACAGCGGCGTTTTTCTAATTGTGGTGCGGGCGTCTCGCCTGCACGCGGTTTTGTGCTAGAATGGGCCGCATTGGTGAAGACATTGTAGGAGAAGAATCAATGAACAAGCGGACAATTTCACGACGCCATTTCCTGGCCGGTGCGGCGGCTGCCGGTGCGGCCGTAAGCCTGTTCCCCGGGCGGGTGCTGGGGGCGAACGAGCGGGTCAACATCGGCATCATCGGGCAGGGCGGAAAAGGCAGCGCCCATTTCGCCGATTTCAGCAAAGTGCCTAACTGTCAGATCATTGCCGTGTGCGACGCCGACAAAAAGGCGCTGGCAAAACCGCAGGTGCCGGAAAGCGTGAAGCGGTTCCAGGACCTGCGCCAGTTGCTCGAAATGAAAGACATCGACGCGGTCGTGATCGCCGCGCCTGACCATTGGCATTGTTTAGCGGCGATCCTCGCGTTCCAGGCGGGCAAACACGCGTACGTCGAGAAACCGGTGAGCCACTACGTGTGGGAAGGCCGGAAGATGGTCGAGGCGGCCCGCAAATACAACAAGATCGTTCAGGCGGGTGTGCAGCAGCGGTCGTGCCCGGCCGTGCAGGAATGCGCAAAAGATGTCCAGGCCGGGGCATTCGGCAAAGTGCTTTGGGCACATTGTTACAAGACGGACTCGCGCAAGCCTATCGGGAAGGTGGACGGGCCGCAACCCGTGCCCGAGACGGTCGATTACAACCTGTGGGCGGGCCCGGCGCCGATGTCGCCGGTGATGCGCAAGAGTTTTCACTACGACTGGCACTGGCAGTGGAACTGGGGCACCGGCGAGATGGGCAACTGGGGCGTGCATTACCTCGACGACCTGCGCCACATCCTCGGGTGGGACGACGTCCCCACCAACGCGATGGCAGCGGGCAACCGGTGGTGGGACGACGACGGCGAGACGCCCAACATGCACATGTGCCTGATGGAACACAAGGGCGTGAAGGTCGTGATCGACATCCGCAATATGGCCGACCCGGGCCGCGGCGGCGACGAGGGCGCCGTGTATCTCAAAAGCCGCGGTGGAAACTACATCATGTGCGAAGGCGGGCACATCGCCATCTCGCGCGGCGGCGGCAAGGTCTTCGATAAAGACGGCAAGATGATCAAGCAGTACAAAGGCACCGGCGGCGCGGGCCACGACGTAAACTGGATCGAAGCCATCCGCGCAGGCTCAAACAAGACCCTCGCGGCCGAGATCGAAGTCGGCCACCAGAGCACGGTGCTATGCCACCTGGCCAACCTGTCATGGCGCGTTGGCAATGCGACTACCATCGACGAGATCCGCGAAAACGCCAAGAACCACGAGGATGCGCTGAACACGATCGAACACATGATGGTGCAGCTCGATAACAACAAGGTCGACCTCAAGGCTAAACCGTGGATCGCCGGGCCGAAACTCACTTACGACACGAAGGCCGAGAAATTCACCGGCGACCACGCCGACCACGCCAACAAATTCATCCGGCTCCCGTGCAGAGCCCCGTTCGTCGTGCCGGAACAAGCCTAGGGTTATATTTAACGCTGAGGCGCAGAGAGACGCATGTCCCTCTGCGCCTTCTGCTTAATGAAAGGTGTGGCAGAGTGGACACAGTGGACTTTGTGGACACGGTGGACATTGTGGACAAGCAAAATCGGCGGGGAGCGAGCGTGATGTGGCGCTTGGACGCTGTTTTAGTTTCAGCGGTTTTTGTACTGGCCGCTACGATTTCCGCAGCTGAGGAATTATTAGTTGATGCGGGGTATGCGCGAGGTTTCAATGTTACGGCAGCGCGGCATCCGGCTGCGAAGATCGAGTTGGGGCCGCTGCGGTTTCCGGAGGGGCCGGCGGGGGGCCGGTGTGGCGGCTGGCGCAGTGGGAATCGCGGCATTTGATCGAGCCGCGGGTGTTCGCGGCGGCGGATGACGGCAAGTGGGTTGCGGAGACGCTGGGGAAACGGGTGGTGGTCGAGCAGCTGCCGAAAGGGACACCCCCCACAACTGCCGGGGGGCGTCCCGACGGGATCTTGCTCGAGGTGAACGGCGGGGCCGAGTACGGCGGCCATTACCGGCGGATGGGCGAGTTCTGGCCGCACCTGTTGATCGAGCAGAAGTTCGATCCGCCGATCCAGGTGGCGACTGCGGGCGAGTTGCGGCTTGGGCTGGAGTTTCGGGTGGTGCGTTGCGGGGTCGTGCCGGGGATGGAGTCGGGGCTCGACCCGGGGTTACATACGGCGTAGATTTCCGCGTATTTCACCGTACACAGCGTGAGGGACGGCCAGCCCAACCCGGACGAGATGTTTTGGTTTGGCATCCCGCTGTTCGACACGCGGCACGAGGTCCCGCCGGGCCGCTATGCGCTGGATACAGCGCCGCTGTATCCAGCGCCGCTGGATATCGCCCCGGGCGGCGGCGGCAAGTTCATCTGCAACCTGGACGGCAACCGGTTCTGGCAAGGCAACACGGTCTACTATTCAACGCCGCGCCAACTCAGAACCGCCCGACTCATGCTCTACCTCCACCTCATCAGCCGCTACGACCAGACCGGGCAAAAGTTCACGGCATTTCCCAAAAATCGATTCGATCTTCAAGCTGCGCCCGCGCCTGCTCGAGGTCGACAAAAAATGGATCTACACGCCGCCCGCCGGAGACGAGTGGTACATGTGATGGAAGTGCTCGGTGCTCAGTGTGAAGTTGACCGGTGGATCAGACGGATCCGACCGATCCGACGGATCAGAAACAGGGCAGCGTTCCGCAACTTGTCAGCGAAGCGCGGGATGCACCGCCGGCTCCAGGCTGATCTGCACTTCGTGTTCCTGCCCCGCTTCCACCAATACGCGCGCCGTCCCTTCATAATATTGCTCATCCAAGAACCGGTGCGCCTTCACGTCATACTCGCCCGGAGGCAATCCGCCCATCCGGAACTCGCCGGTCTCGTCACAGCCGGTTTGCGCATAATTTATCTGTCCGCTGTCCGCCGGCGTCACCTGCAGCCACGCACCCTCCATCTCCACCGTCCCATAGATCGTGCCGAACATATTCGGCAACTCGGCGAGGTCAACCGTGACCTCCGTCATTTCGCCTGCGGTCACCACCGCGCTTACAATACCCAACTGCCCCCGGTCCCGTGTCCTCATCATGATTTCGTACGGCCCCGCCGGCAGCCCCCGCCAGTCTGGTCCGTCCCAGGCATTGTACGCCTGCGCCCCAGCATCGGCGTTCGCTTGGCGGCACACCGTTGACACCGGCTCGCCCAGGGCTTCGGGATTCAGAAGTTGGACGACCAGCCGGCCCTCGGGCGCCAGGCGGATTGTCACCGGCCCGGTGTTTCCTGCTACAAGCGCGGGCAGAATCTGCGTCCCGTACCCCTCATGCCATGCCACCAGCCCCACGGTTTCGCCCGGCGTGAGGGGATCCAGCTTGAATTGCCCCTCATTATCCGTCTTGGCATCTACACACGTCGCGTAGCCGAGCGTGTCGCGGCTGTCTTCTCGCAGCACACGCGGATTGAAATACGGCGGCGCGTAGGCGCAGAGGCGTGCACTCGGCACGGCCGCACCGGTCCGCTCCTCCACCACGCGCCCCGTGAGCTTCGCCCCGCGGCTCAGCTTGACCACCACATCTTGGATGCTCCCCCCCTCCGGCATCTCCAACCGCGCCGTTTGCTCCGGCGCGTAACCTTTTGCGCTTACGTCGAGGCGTACCGCCGGCGGCGCGACCTTATCCAGCACGAAAGCCCCGTCTTCAGAGTTCACCGGCGTCCACTCACTCTTGTACTCCGCCACACCTTCCGGCGTTGGGTACAAACGCACATGACGGACCCGGTACTCCGTGACGGGCTCGCCCGTGGCCGCGTCAATCACACGGCCCGCCACGGTCCCAAACCCGTATACCACCAACTCCACGTCCGTCGCGCCCACCGCCACTGCATCCTGGCGGGCCCACTGGTAACCGTTCGGATACGCAGTGACCGTGCACTTGGTCACGTCCCCTAGCGACGTGAACGCAAACCGGCCGTCGTCGCCGGTCTGGGTTTCCTCGTTAACGGGTCGCTCCTCCGGGTAACTTGATGCAGTCACGCGAACGCCGCCTACTGGTTTCCCGGAACTGTCGACCACCCGCCCGCTGACGACGCCGGGGGAATTTCGGTTGAGCGTGACCACGAGATCCGTGAGGTTATGCGCGGGCATCGTAAAGTCAAACTCGGGGGTCGCGTAGTTCACGTCCTTTTTGTAGATCCACAACGTGTACTCGCCGGGCTCCACGTGTGCGAATGAAAATCGGCCGTTTGTGGCGCTTTTCGCGCGCTCGCCCCGGCCCCCGTAGAAACACACTTCCGCGCCCGTAATCGGCGATCCGGCCTCGTCGCGCAACAAACCTTCCAGCCGGTTGCCCGCGCCCAGATGGACGTCTACTCCATCCACACCGTTTAAATCCGCCAGAGTTACCGGCGCCGACGTTTTAAATGCAAAGTCCTCGTGCTTCGCAAGCACGGTATATGTGGGTTCGGTCGGCAGGCCGCGGAACTGGTAGCGGCCATCTTCTTGCGTTTTGAGTTCTTCATAATTGAAATAATTGGGCCACGGCATCAGACACACGCGCGCATCCGCCAGCGGAACGTCTCGCCCCTCATATACCGTCCCGGAAATCGATCCGCCCCGTTCCAGCCGAAAGTCCACGCCCGTCATCATCTGTCCGCTTCGTAGCGTCACCTCTTTGGGCGGCTCCCGGTAACCCGGAAAGACATAATCGGTCGCGTTTTGGACGCATTGGAAAAAGCACTTGACTGGAAACAGATCCACAAACTGGTACTGCCCCGCCGCATCGGTCTTTGCGGCCCGGTTGTCATGAAACACCTCCAGCATGTGCCACGCGGTTTGCTGGAGATTAATCTCCGTCCTAAACTGACCAAACGCGAACTCACCCAGCGTCATCGGAAAATCAGGAATCGGGTCGCCGGTGGAATTGTCATACACCCGCCCGCTGATGCTCGCCATCGGCTCCAGCGCCAACTCGCCCACATCTCCTTCCGCACCAACATCCGCCCGGCTGGCAAGGCCCACGCCCGATTTGAATGCGTGCAACACGAACGTCCCCTCGGGCAACGCTTCGAAACGGAACTGGCCCGTGGCGTCTGTCTTGACGTTTGCGGTCGCGTCATGCCCCACGCCCACCACCACGTCGGCGTCGGCCACGGGTTGCCCGCCCTGGTCAACGACGCTGCCGACTAAGCCGGTAGCGGATGCATTGGCCGCCTGGCCAGTCTTCCGCGCGGCGGACGTGTCATGCGCCGGCGCAGAGGTCGTGACGGGTTTGACGCCTTGTTGCGCAGAATCAGGCGCTGACGCCGCCACCCGTGGTGCGCCAGGCGCGGCCGGAAGCCCTCCTCGTTTGACTGCGGCGACCGACACAACCGCCGCTATCAGTATGAGCACCCCACCGGCCACAGCAAGTTTCAACAAGCCCCCGCTTGCCGCCAATGCCGCCGCGCCACCCGTGGCGCCGCGAGACCCCGCCAACGCCAGTCTTCCCAGCGCCGCCGTAAGAGCCGCCGGGGCCGCCATGGCCGACTTACCCGCCAGCATGCCGGCCAACACGGCCGCGCCGACGGAAATCCCGCGGCGCCTGAGGTGTTTCCGCGTCGATTCGATGCCGCGGGCGATCCGTACATTCACCGTCGTCCGCGACAGGCCCAGCGCTTCCGCCACCGCCACCAATGACCGGCCTTCCAGAAAGTGCAGTACAATGGGTTGCCGCAGTTTCTCCGGCAGCGCCGCAATGGCCTCGTCCACGTACTGTTGCACGTCTTCCCACCCCGGCTCCGCCGGCGCCGCCAACTCCTTTGCGTACCGTTGCTCGCGCGCCACCCGGCGCAGTTGAGACTTGCGACGGTTGATGGCGTGGTTTGTTGCCACCACATACAGCCACGGGCCCAGCGGCTGGCGCCTCCTCGGCGCTTTTTGCGCCAGCGACAGAAAACACTCCTGTGCCGCGTCTTCCGCGTCGGTGTCGTTTCCCAATACGCGTCTGCACGTGGCGTACACCAATCCTGCATAACGTCCCGCAACTTCCGCAAACGCCTGCGCGTCACCCGAATCGCGCCAGCGTTCCAGCAAAGTCGCATCCCCTGAGTGCATAACCGACCTCCTCGACGATTCTAACCCATTCTGCCTATATAACAGCGCCAATGCCGGTTCTGATCAGAATAATCTGCAGCGCAACAATCACAAGAATTTGTGGAACAAATGGAAAGCTGGTTGGCTCAATTCCAGCTTAGGCACAAGGCCGACTTCGCCGAAGTGGCCCTCGCTTTAGCGCCTCTTGCGTCTCTTGTGGTAAGCTTCTTACCGCAGCGCGGGATGGACAGCCGGCTGCATTTCGATTTGCACTTCGCGTTCCTGACCTGCCTCTACCAATACGCGGGCCTGGCCCTCGTAATCCTGCTCGTCCGAAAACCGGTACGCCTTCACATCATACTCGCCCGGCGGCAACCCGCCGATCCTGAACATCCCACTCTCATCCGTGTACCCATAGGCATACATAGTGCGTTCACTTCCGGCGGGAGAGACATGTACGCTTGCCCACCCCAGCTCAATCACGCCATAAACACTGCCGAACGCCGCGCCCGCTGTCGCCAGGTCGGCGACTACCTCCGTGGTTTCCCCCGCCGCCACTTCCGCGCTAAGCACGCCTAACTGACGGCTGTCCGGCGTCTGAATTACGACTTCGTACTGTCCCGCCGGAAGCCCGCGCCACTCCGTTCCCGAATCGCCCTGATACGCACCGTCTACCTGGCGGCACCACGTCAGAACCGGCGCGTCAATAACGTGCGCGTTCTCAACGCGGACTACAAGCCTTCCTTCGGGTGCCAGCCGGATATCTAAAGGCACGGCGCCTTTGCCGACAACGACCAGCGGCAGAATCTGTGTGGCGTAACCGTCATGCCATGCAACCACCCCCACCTTTTCGCCTGGCGTAAACGGGTCCAGCACAAATCTCCCATCGCCGCCAGCCATGGTGGATATGCACGTCTTCAGGTTCAAAACACCGAGGTTGTCCGATTCTCTTAGCAGCATCGAATTGAAATATGTCGGCGAATAAGCACGCACGCGCGCACCCGGCACCGCCGCGCCTGTCCGCTCGTCAATAATCCGTCCCGCAAGACTGGCGCCGCGGTTCAGTTTCAGCACCACATCTTCAATGCTGCCGCCCTCAGCCAATTCCAGGCGCTCCGTTTGTCCGGGGGCATAACCTTTTGCGCTCACCTCGATGCGCGTGGCCGGCGGCGCGACATCGCCCAGCTGAAAAGCCCCGTCTTCCGACTGCACCGGGAACCAATCCCTGTCGTACTCCGATTCACCACCCCATGTGCCAGGCCCGAACTGGACATGCAGGATGCGATACTCCGTCACCGGCTCGCCGCTTCCCGCGTCAACCACCCGGCCCGACACCGTTCCAAATCGCTGCACCACAAGTTCGAGATCCGTCGTCCCCACCGGCACGTGGTGCTGTCGCACAAACGTATAGTTGCCGGGATAGGCGTCCACGGCGCACGTGTTCGCATCGCCAAGTTCTGTGAACTCAAACCGGCCATCTTCGTCCGTCACGGTTTCCGCGCTTGCAGATTTCCCGCTGGGCGTGCGCGTATCGCTGAATGCATTTACTCTAACGTCATGCAGCGGTTCCCCTGCGCTGGTTACCACCCGGCCCCGGATGACGCCCGGTGTGCTCCGGCTTAGCGTGATCACCAGGTCGAGCAGGTCGCCCGCCGGCATCGTGAAGGACAAATAAGGGCTTTCAAAACTCACCTCGTCCTTGCGCACCCACAACTTATAATTGCCCGGCGCCACGTGCGCAAACGAAAACCGCCCGTTCGAATCGCTCGTCCTGCTGCCGCCGTGGTCGCTGAAATGGACGTCCGCTGCGGCAACGGGCGACCCCGTGTCGTCCAGGAGTGTTCCCTCCAGCTTGTAGCCCGACGTCAGGCGAAAATCAATGCCGGACACGGCGCGCGCATCGGTTAAAGCAACCGGCTCGCTCGTTTGGAGAGCATAATCCTTGTGTGACGCGGCGACCTTGTAGGTTCCTCCGGTCGGCAGGCCCCGGAACTCATAAGCGCCATCCGCACCCGTTGTCACGCCTTCAAAGCCGAAGAACGAATGCTTCGCCGGGACCAGTTCCACCCACGCTTTTTCCAGCGCAACGCCCCGGTCATTCAATACGGTCCCCGAAATCGATCCGCCCCGCTCCAGTGCCAAATCGACGCCCATGAGGGTTTCGCCCCGCCGCACGACAATCTCCTTCGGCATGTCGCGCATGCCGGGGAAAACATACTCGCCGTCTTTTTTCTCCTCCGGCCAATAGCCGTATTTTGCCGCAAGCAGATCCACGATTTCATACATGCCCGCGCCGTCGCTCTGGCCGTACCGGTGCCCTTCCTGGAATGACTCCAGCATGACGCGCGCGCTGTTAAGCAAATCATTGTCTATCTGGAATTGCACCAGTTGAAACGTCAGATGTGGAATGCCTTCCCCGCTGGCTTTATCGTAGACTCGCCCGCTGACTCTGCCCAGCGGCTCAAGCGTCAAATCACCAAGGTCTCCTTGCGACGGAACGTCCTCGAGACTCGCAAGGCCAACCGCTGACTTGAATGCATGCAGCACGAACGGGCCCGCCGGCAAAGATTCGAAACAGAACCCGCCCGATGCATCGGTCTGGACGCCCGCCGTCTTTTCGTCGCCCACCCCCACTACCACTTCCGCGCCAGCCACCGGCCCGCCGTTATCATCAACAACGCTGCCGACAAGCGCACCCCCGGCCGCCAAGACGTCCCCGTCGTCTAACGGCGCACTGGACGAATCCTCAGCAGGCGCTGAACCCGCTACGGCTGCTGTCGCCTCGTCCGCAGCCACGGCGGGTACAGCAACGGGAGTGACCGCCCCAACCCCAGTCTCCGCGCGCAAATTAACCACAAACACGGCAGCCGCCAATATGAAAAGCACCCCACCCACCCCGGCAAGCTTCAGTGCAATACCGCCCGCGGCCACGACCGCCGCGCCGCCCGCAGCGCCTCGCGTCCCCGCCAACGCAAGTTTCCCCAGCGCCGCAGTCAGACCCGCCGGAGCGGCTGTGCCTGTTTCAGCACTCAGCATGGCGGCAAGCGCAACCGCGCCCACTGAAATCCCGCGCCGCTTCAGTTGCTCCCGCGTCTCTTCAATTCCCCGGGCGATTCGCCCGCTCACCGTCGTCCGCGGCAATCCCATCGCTTCCGCGACCGCCGCCTGCGAACGACCCTCAAAGAAATGCAGCACGATCGGCTGGCGCAGTTTATCCGGCAGCGCCGCAACCGCCTCGTCCACGTACTGCTGCACATCATCCCAATCCGCTTCCGCCCCCCTCACCGTCTCCTCCGCATACCGATGCTCGCGCGCAACCCGGCGTACCTGCGACTTTCGCCGGTTTAGCGCCGAGTTTGTCGCCACAACGTAAAGCCACGGACCCAACGGCTGGCGCTTCTTCGGCGCCTTTTGCGCCAGCGACAGAAAACAATCCTGCACCACATCCTCGGCGTCGCTGTCGTTACCCAAAATACGCCGGCACGCGGAGTACACCAGCCCCGCATACCGCGCCGCCAGTTCCGCAAACGCTTGCGCATCCCGTTCCTCGCGCCAGCGTTCCAGCAACACCGCGTCCCCTGAGTGCATCACAAGTCTCCTCGCAGATTGTAGCTCATTCTGCCTATATAACAGCGCCGACGGCCGTCTTCGACGAAAACACAGTAGGGCCGACCTCCAGCTCGGCCCGGGCGTTTCTTTGCTCTTTCTCCAGACTCCGGACTCCAGACTCCGGACTAAAAAGACGCCCCGCGCCGCCTGGGGAAGGCTAAACGGCGGCGCGGGGCGTTTTGGGTGAACCTATTTGCCGGCGCTGACGCGCCGTATGCGCCGGCCTACTGGGCCGCGCCTATTGGGCCGAGCCGGGTTCGGTGGTGAGGATGATGCGTTGCCGGGTGAGGTTTGCGCGTGCTTCGTGGCACTTTTTGTAGTCGGCGTATGCGTCGCGCGGGGCGGACTGGACTTTTAGCTGGTAGGCGTCGGTGAACTCGATGGTTTGGCCGTTGGGTGTGAGCGTCGCCTCGTAGGATGCGGGGCCGGAATCGAATTTGACGCTGTCGGGGATTGCGTAGGGTTTGAGGCCGTCGGGCAGGCGGATGACGCCCGAGGTGGTTTCGCTGACGATCTGGCTCCAGAACAGGTCGAACTCGCGCGTGGGCCTGCCGACGTCGCCCGCGTCGTACGTGACCCCGGGGATGTTCAGCAGCAGCAGGTCGCCCGCTTTTACGGCAAACCCCGGAATCGTTATCTCTAAAGTGATGGCCGGCGTGACCTTGAGGTCGGTGAAATCGGTGCAGGTGAAGTTATCGAGTACGGCGGCGTGGTGGAGGCTCGAAGCGATCTGCTGCAACTGGTTGCGGAGTTGCTGCTGGTCGAGGCTTTTCATCCCGCGCATCCAGGCGCCGGTGTTTCCCTCGCCGGTGTAGGCCACTTTCAGTTCGAGCGTGCCGTCCGGCTCGAGCGTCGAGTCGAACGTGGTGGCGATTTTCTCCTGGTCGAGCGATGAAATCTGCGTGTTGGCTACTGTTGCCGGTTGAGCCGAATCGGCGCGCGCGGGCGCGATCACGAGCGCGGGGCTGTTCTGGATGCCCGCGGGCAGCGTCCCGTACGGGATCAGATCGCTGGCCGCGTTGGTGAATGTCTTTTCGCCGCCCAGATAGACGGCCGACCGGTCAAAAGCACGGATGGACGCCGCTTCCTGGCAAAGCGGGCCGGCGTTGCGGCTTCGCACGAGGGCAAACACTGCGGGCACGCCGGCCGCCTCGAGCATTTTACAGTAGAGGAAATTCTTGTCGAGCTCGTTGGCCATGCCCCTGCGCACGGTTTCATCGGGCGAGTGCGGCACGACGCGGTAGTTCTTGTGCGGCACCGGCAGCGTGCGGATCGAGCGGGCGATGAAATCGTGGATGGCCTGCGGCCCGCCTTGCGCCGCCAGCTCGACCGCCTTGGCTTTGACGGCTTCCGACAGCGGCGCTACGCCGTCGAGCGCCCGCCCGTAATCGCGCACGATGTCGTCCCACGTCTTGGCTTCGGCGAGCGTGACAGTCGAGGCGAAACTGGTCACCGGCGGCATCAGCGGCTCGCGCAATATGCCTGGCTGCGGCGCCGAAAGCGTGTACGTGAAACGGACGATGCCGTCTTTTACTTCGCGGGCCTCCTCGATGGGCGCCGACTCGACCGCGTGCACGTTTCGCGCGAGTTCGGCCTCGCGCGCGGCCGGGATCAGGACAACGACTTCTTTGCGCAAGAGGGGCGCTTCGTAGCGGAACACTTCGTATGTGTAGAACGGTTCGAGCGAGGTCTCGCGCGTCCGGACAATCGTGTATTGGACATCCAGGATGCACCAGGGCGCGGGCTCTTTTGCGGCAAACCGGTACCGGGCGAGCCGGCGGTAATCGGGCAGCGAGGCGTACACGGACTCGTTCTTGACAGCCGCGTCGGACAGGTGCAGCACACGGCCTTCCGGCGTGACGGTGAGTGCGAAATCGATTTGGGGCTGATCGGTGTCTTCAAAATACGGCACCAAATGGGAGCCGGCATCCTCGCCGCGCTGCCGCAAAATCTTTGTAATCACCCGGTTGGTGTCTTTGACGACGCCGGGCGTGCAGAGGTCGATCGTGCGCCGCTCGAGTAGCGTGGCGGTCCCGTCGGCGGGAAAATCGGCCTCGGCCGGCTGGGACTCGAGGCACACCGTGAGGTCGGGGTCGGTGATTTGATCGGCCGCCTCGATTTCGTCGAACAGGCGCGCCCGCTGAAGCTGGATCTGGTTGACTTTCTCCTTTGGAAAGGTTTTCAGTTCGCCGCCGCGCAGCTCAAACACGACGCTGTCCTCGGTGATCTCGCGCAAGCGCCCCAGTTGCTGCTCGCCGTCGCGCAGGTAGAGGGTGTCGGCCGTGGCGGAGAGAGCGACAGCGTAGGCGCTAAGAGCGTAGGCGGCAAAAACGGCCGCGAAAAGTCTTGCGGAAAACGTTTTCATACGGTCAGCCCTTTTCGGTTAGGAAGATTTCTTTTTTGGAGAAAGCGGAGATGGACCGGAGCGCGTCGCGGTAGCCTGCGTAGTCCTTGACGGGTACGATCCGTTCAAGCCGCTGGAACGATTCGCGGAACACCACGTGCCCGTCGCGCTCGTCGTATTTCGCCGAATAGTCGAGATACGGGTTCTTGATTTCGAGTGCCGGCGGCAGCCATTTCGCCTTGAAACCTTTGGGCATAGTGAGGTCGATTTCGAGAATCCGCTCCTCGGTCGTCATGTACTGGATGGGATACTTGCGCGATTCAAGCGAGACTTCGCCGTAATCTCTCTCGAGCGTCGGCATCGTGAGGTACATCACGCTGCCGGTGCGTATGGCGTGGCCCGGGAGCCGGTAATCGAGCGTCATCACGAGCGGCTCGCCGAGATCCTCGAGCTTCGAGAGCGTGAAATCGTCGAGGAGGGCGCCCGGGCTGATCGAGTTGACGTATTGCGCCATCAGCATGGGCCTCGAGTCTTCACGCGCGCTTTTCCAGAACCCGCGCACGCCGGCCTCGACGCTGCCGTTGTATTCGGTCCTCGTTTTTACTTCAACATCGCCCTCGGGGCTGAGCTTGATGTTCAGGCGCGAGAGCCTGCGGTTGTCCGATGGCGCGGGGACTGGGATCTTCTTGATGTCGCCGCGGATCGCGTTGAGTGCGAAAATGCCGTGGTCGTCCATGCGGAAGTACGGGTACCGGTAATTCTGTGCGGTGGTGTCGAGGTAGAACGACCGGTCGCCGACGCAGACCTCGCTGATGCAATGGTTGCCGCTGAGCACTGGGATTTCGGTGATGGCGGTTCCGGCGTCGTTTGTTTGGACGATGAGGGGGAAGCTATCCACGCCGATGACTTTCAGCATCGTCGAGAACAGGATCGCCTTGTCGGTGCAGTCGCCATACCGGTTCTCGAAGGTTTCGTCGGCGGTGTGGCCGGAAAACCCGGCGCCCAGGCTGCCCTTGATTGAGATGTACCGCGTTTTCTCCTGCACCCAATGATAGATGCGCGCTATTTTCTCATCGAGTGTGTCGGCCCCCTCGGTGATCTCCTTGACGGCCCCTTCGATCTGGGCCGTCGGAACCATCCTGGGCGTTTGAAGCTTGCTAAGCAGGTCGTAGACTTCCTCGTGCGACTTGAAGATCGAACTGTCCATCATGGGCACGATGTCTTCGGTGGGCGGCATCGCCGGCTCGGGCGTGATAGGCGGCATGTTTTCGAGCGTCCAGCAATAAGTCTTGATGCCGTCCTTTTCCTCGACCACCGGCTCGGCCAGCGCCGGGTCGGGGAAGTTGCGCGTCATGTAGTTGTACGTGGTCCCAGCGGGCACATATACCTTGACGCGGGAGAACAGCACGGGTTCGGCGCCCTGGAATTGAAACCCCGGGCTGAACAGGCGCGGATCTTCCGGGTTGTAATAGTCATACTCGTACTCGTACTCGACGACCGAGCCCACTTCGACGCCCTGGACCACCCCCGAGAGCATTTTCAGGTGGGGGTTGAAAAACACCATCTCCTGCGTCGGGCTGGCCACCTTGATCTCGTCCGGCGACAGGGTCGAAACGGCCCCGTCGGGCGATACCGAGCGGGCGTAAAGGATTCTGGCCCTGCTGCGGCCTTCCGTAAACCCGATCGACACCTGCGCCCAGCCTTTTTGCTCCTCTTTCAAGACCAGCCCGGCGAAATGGTAGCGATACGCGTTTGAGCCGTCGGGGCGCAGCGTGAATTCGCCGTCGTCCACCAGCACAATGCCCGGCACGCCCGGGAACTGCTTCGCCGTCTCGCCGGCCGCCTCGAGCTTGGTCTGGGCCAGTGGCGAAAGGGCTTCGGGACCCGCCTCGGCGGCGCCTTCCTGGCGGTTGTCGGGCAGGCGGAACTCGACAAGCTGGACCTCGTTGCGCGAAACGGGGTCGCGCCCGGGAACGGCAAAATTCTGCCCATCGAATTTGATTTTTCCCGCGGCCTCGATCGGGTCGCCCTGAAACAACACCAAGTCATCGAGGACGGCGACCGCCTTCTCAGACGGCGGCTGCGCGGGCGCCTCCTGGGCGACCGCCATCGGGCCGGCTGAGTAGAGGACAACGGCAATCAGCGCCGCCGCTACGGCGCCCGCTGCGGCGCCCATTGCGGCCCCCGCTATGGCAATTGCACGGGGCAGTTTTTTCAAAACGGGTTCCTCCGGTGTTTGGCCAACAACGGTTTGGCTCCATGCGGCCCGGACGGCCGCAGACGCCACAAAATACACCTAGAGAATACCACAAAGAGGGGCGGCGGAGAGTGGGGCAAGTGGCAAGCCGCGGACCGCTTGCCCGATGCTTTTATGGGCCGATCGGACTGATCGGACCGATCCGACCGATCCGACCGATTGGAACCAATACGGTTTGAGGCTTGCGATTAGCCAGGATTTGGGGTGGCGGGCGGTTGTTGGCCGGTATTGGCGGGGCGGCTGTCGTACCATCCCGAGCCGCGGGCGCGGGTGAACGCGATGATCAGTTGGGTGTCCATGTCGTAGGAGAGGACGCCTTCTTTGACGCGGTTGGCCTTGAGGTAGGTGTCGTTCATGGCCCGGCTGGCCTGGCTGAGTATGCCGCGGTGTTTCATTACGAAATTCCTGCTGGCTTCGCGGTCGCGCTGTACGCCGGGGTGTCTTTTCTCGGCGATTTCGTGGGCGCAATCGGGGTCGAGGCCGTGGAGTTCGTTAAGCAGTTGCTGTTGAGCGGCGAGATAGCCCGAATAGCGGACGTAGGGGACGTCGCTGAGGACGCAGGCCAGGATGCCGAAAAAGTTGGCCTCGTCTTCGCTCGTAATGCACCGCTGGTGGGCCTTCTCGTGGGCGACCACCTGGGGCAGGTTGCACCCGGGCATCTGCGTGTTGTACTGCGATTCGCCCGTCCACGGGCTGTAGAAGCCCATGATGAGCAGGCGGCTGAGCAGCGATGAGGCCGCGACCGGCTTGATGCGCCCGCGCGGGATTGCGAAATGATGTTTGAGGTTCAACTCCACCGTCAGCCGGCGGTAACCTTCCTCGATGGCCGCATCAAGCTCGGCCATGGCAAGCGGCGGGTCGCTGGGTACGCCGGCGTCCTTCGCGTTGAACGTGCGCATGTAGTCGTTGTTGGCCGCCTGGACAAGCCCCTCGCATATCGCGGCGAGTTCGTCGGCGAGTTCATCGTTGGCTTTGGCAGTCAGAAAACTCTGCCACCCGAGCCGCGCGATCATCTTCGGCCTCGAGAAACTGAACCCCCAGCCCGCGTAGAAGAACGCGATAATGAGCGCGGCCGCGGTGCCCGTTCTGAGCAGGCCGCAGGCTAGGGCGTTTGCCAGCCGCCGTCGCCGCCGCGCGACATGGTACAGGCTGGCGGCGACCGCTACGCCATAGCACAACACCAGCAGGCCCGCCACGACTTCCACCAGGCTGAACGGGGCAAGGTTGGACAGTCTCGCCAGCGTCAGACCGATCCAGGGGCCTACCCCTTCCGAATAGACGGCGTCGACGACGCGGGGGGTGGCATCCAGTACTTGCGCCAGCGCCACCATGATTACGCCAGCCAGCATCACGACTAACCGCCAACGAATACGCAGCCGGCGGTCTTTGTCGAAGGCCGGCGGGTTTGATGGGGGCGGTGTTGACCGCATGCGCTACTTCCTTGGAAGCCGCCGGTTAAGCCGGGCGGCCCAGCGTTCTTTTTCCCCTGCGCGTGCCGGCTTTGGGCTTTACCGCCGGCGCCCGCTTTCCGCGGATACTGAGTTTTCCCTGATGCAGGCAATGATTACCGGTATCAGCGGTGGTCATGTTACGCGTACCTGCCCCATAAGTCCAGTCATTAAAGAAGATAAGGGATTGGCCGATAAACGGTATAAAAGTTGCGAGACGTTGACGGGGGACCGGACAGGTTTTTTCTGCCACGGCCCGACAACAGCCAGGAGAATGTCCGTGGGGACTTTGTTCAGCACGTTTAGTATCGCGCAATCGGGTCTTTCGGCGGCCCAAATCCAGCTCGAGATAGCCGGCCACAACATCGCCAACGTCAACCGGGAAGGCTATACGCGCCAGCGGGCCCAACTCGTCACGAACGAGCCGCTTATGCAGCCTTACGGGGCACTCGGCCGGGGGGTACAGGTTGTCGGCGTGGAGCGGCTGCGCGAGGCGTTCCTGGACGAGGTATACCGGCGGCAATCGCCGGCGTTGGGGAGCGCGGAAATCCGGGCGTCGTACTTCGCCCGGATGGAAGACCTCTTCCAAGAGCCGGGCGAGAACGGGTTTGGAACGCAAATCGAGAGTTTTTTCGATTCATTGCACGATTTCGCGGGCAACGTCGAAGAAATCCCCGTGCGGATGTCCGTTATCACCGAGGCGCAGAACGTCTGTGCCGGCCTCAACGTCATGGCCAGCCAAATCTATATACTGCGCACTAACGCCAATGAAGAAGTGCGCAACATAGTGCCCGAGATCAACTCGCTGACCGAACGGATCGCCGCACTCAACGATCGCATCAGCGCGGCCGAGGCCGGCGGTGGCACCATGAACGACCTGCGCGACGAACGCGACCTGCTACTCGACCAGTTGTCCTCGTTTGTCAACATCCGTTGCCGGGAACGATCGGATGGCAAGGTGGACGTGATACTCGGCGACGATGCGATCGTCGAGGGGGCGTTCGCGCGCGAGCTGGTCACACAGATGGATCCGTCGCTCGACCCGTCGCGGCCGGACCTCGTACGGGTCACGTTCGCGGACAGCGGGCTCGACGTCAATTTGCAGAGCGGCAAGCTGTACGGCGCGCTGAGCATCCGGGACGGCGACCTCGTCGATCTGGCCAACCGGGTTGATGAACTGGCCGCAACGATGATCGCCGCCATAAACCAGATCCACAGCACCGCCAACGGCCTCGAAAACTGGAGCGGCACCGTCTATGGAACAAACGCCGCCGACGACCCCGCCGCCGCATTGGTTTCCGGGGGCCTGCCGTTCGATGTGCAGGCGGGGGCGCTGAACCTGGTGGTGTACGACAGCACCGGCGCGTACACGACACACACGCTGTCCATCAACAACACCACTACGCTCAACGATCTTGCCGCGGCGATCAACGGCCTTCCCAACTTCAGCGCCAGCGTGACCGGCGACGGCCGCCTCCAGTTGCAGGCCGGCACCGGCTATTCGTTCTCGTTTTCCAACGACCAGACCGGCGCGCTCGTTGCCCTCGGTGTCAATGGCCTGTTCACCGGCACTAAAGCGGCCGATATCGCGCTTAACGAGGCCATCCTCAACGATCCCCGGCTCCTGGCATCCGGGTACAGCCTCGACCCGCTGAACACCGGCGACAACACCGCCGCGCTCGATATGGCAAACGTCCGCACGGCAATGCTCATCGACGGCACATCGACCATCGGCGATTATTACGAGACCACCATTGTCCGCGTTGGCGTCCACGCACGCGCCAACGAGCAAACCCTCCGCATGGAGCAGTCGTTTGTCGAAGATTTCCAGCGGCGCCGCGAGGAAATCTCCGGCGTTTCGCTCGACGAAGAAGTCACCTACATGCTCCAATTCCAGCGCGCCTACGAAGCCTCCGCCCGAGTCATCACCGTCGTCGACCGAATGCTGGAAGCCCTCCTCGCCGCCTTCGCATAAACAACCTTGGGACACCGCGCACCGCGCTCCAGCGCGCGCTGTGGGGGTGTCCCTTAGTTGTTTTATCAGGGCCATTGTGGTGCGAATAAACGGTCAAATAAACGGCCCCCCATTTCCTATTTCCCTATTTCTTTCCCGCGGTGGCTATCCCCTATTTCCCATCCCCCTTTCCCCCCTATCTTTTCCCCCCGTAGTTCCATCCTCTTTCCCCTTGCGCGCCAGAAAAGAGGACATTTCTACTTTGCACAGACCGGACATTACAGCTTTGCGCTTACACTCGCGGTCGCTCCTTTGCGGGCACGGGCGCGCTTGTGTTAGACTTTCTCCGGTCCAAGTGGTGGTATTTACTACGGTTAAGTGGCCGCATGAAGTTTTTGCGTCACAAGCAATTGCGCTCGGTTTGGGCGGACGAATTCCGGATGACCCTCGAATACGGTGGGATCTGGGAGTCGGATCTTGTGCCCCAGCGGTTCTACCGGGACCTCTGGGACATGGTCATGTCAGCCGTGACCGGCGCGCCCGTGATCGAGTTGGGCGGTGGCGGGGGTTTTATACGCCGGTACTACCCTGACGTCATCACCAGCGATTTGAATCCTTTTCCCAGCACGCAACTGATGTGCAACGCCACGCGGCTGCCGTTTCGAGCCGCTGTATCCCGCCGCGGGTTGGGTTGATCGCGCGCTCAATCCCGTGAGCCGCTTAACGGCCATTTCCGTTCGGGTGGTCCTCGAGAACACGGAGGTTTAGATGCCCATGTCAGTTTTCCCCGGCCGGTGGGAGCTTAGTACGAGACAGCGCCGTATCCTGCTTGCGGCCGTGTTTGTGCTTGGCGCCGGCCTGCGGTTGTACCACCTCGGCGAACGCAGCCTGTGGTATGACGAAGCCTTCATGTTCCAGACATCTCACGGCTTCGACCTCCACGGCACGTTCATGGACTCCACGCAAAACATGGACCCCCCGCTGATGCTGGCCGCCGCACGGTTCTGGGAGTATCCCGCACGCGTGGCAGGACTGGACCGCACCTCCAAGGTATACGACTACTATCTGCGGCTTTTCCCGTGTCTTCTAGGGATACTTTCCATCGGGCTCGTCGCCGGCGTATGCCGCGCTTGGGCTGCCGATGCCACACTGTCCGTGTTTGCCGCTTTCCTCTACGCCATTTCGCCGTTCCAGGTCTACTACGCCCAGGAATTCCGGTCATACGCGCTCACCGTGACGTTGGCGCTGGCCGCGTTGCTCGCGCTGCACGGCGCCCTCACCCGTGGCCGCCTTCGGTCCTGGCTGGCGTTGGTGGCACTCGAAGTCTTGCTGGTCTACAACCACTTTTTCTCTCTGTCGCTGATTGTTTCAATCAACGCGTTCTTCGCGGTTTACTTTATTCTGGAAACACGGCTGCGTGACCGCGCTCTCTTTATAAAATGGACGGCTTCCCAGGCAATCGTAGTGGTTTTGTTGTTGCCTGCCTTGTACATGATGCGGGTCGCCGACAAGATGTTCGTCAACCTGAAGTACCCGTGGTACCCTCCCCCTGAATGGAAAACGGGGCTTATCACATTCAAGGATTTTTTCGCGGGGTATTCGCCTAATGTTCTGACGTACCACACGTTGTTTGTTGCGGCTGCTGCGCTGGCACTTGTGGGCGCGGTTGCGTTTGCTCGCCGCCGCCAGTGGCGGGCGCTGTTCCTGTTCGGCATCCTCCTTGCCCTGCCCATCGTGGCCAGCATTATCGTCTGGCAAAACCGCGAATTCCCCATGTATGCCCATCGGCTGTTCATCGTGTCCGGCGTAATGGCGGCCCTGTTCGCCGCAAACGGGTTGCGGTCTCTGCCTTCACCCAAAGCGGCGTTCCCATGTGGCGCGCTCGTGCTCATTCTCACCGTACCTTGCCTTTCGGACTACTACGCCCAGCGGATTCACCCCATGACCATGCACCGGCTCGCCATTTGGGACAAGGTGCAGAACCGCGAGGCCGCTGTCTACATAAACAAGCATCGCCGGCCCGGCGACGGCATCGGACACTTGACGCATTTCACGTACTTCTCGTTCAGCCACTATATCGACGGCATGCGCCAGTTTCTCGTGGCGGTCACGCGATTTGAGATTGACGACTTTGTGGCCGCGATGGGGAATGAGCCCCTCCTGAAGAACGTTGGACTGCTTCCTTCGCTCATGGTGGACGAGGAATCAGGGCTGAAACGCCTCTGGTTCGTGGAAACCAACGGCATCACCTTCAATTTCCCACAACGCGGCGACCCGATAAGGGCGTGGCTCGACGAACGGTACACCGTCCTCGAACGGGTGCGGTTCGACGGCATAACGCTGACCTTGTATGACCTCGATCTGAACAAGCGAGAACAGGTTTTCGCGGATCGACTTGCCGATGACGGAAAGGCCGCCATGCCTGTGTACCGGGTCAATACCAATGCCGCTGCCGATCAAAAAGCCGACCGCGCCTCCCCCACTCTTAAGCAGCCTTGCCCGGTCGTGGGGCTCGACGCGGCCTCAGCCGAACCCCAGTGGGAGGTCCGCCTCGAAAAAACGGCGCCCTGCCAGTTCCAGGCCCTCATCTCCAGCAGCATCGGCCGCGAACTCGACTGCCGCATCGTTGAAGCCGACCTTCTGGTACCTCCCCTGGCGTTCCGCAATACGGATTACAATTGCGACGTATGGCGCCAGGAAGTCAAGCCAGCCTATGACAACCTGGCGCTGGCTTATAACAACGACTTCAGCATATTTGCCTACATGGTTGGAGACGGGGCGCAAGGGGCCGCCATCTACCGCGACGTGCAATTGGATTCCGGCGCCTTCGATGTATACGCCCTGGTTCTCAGTGACGCGCGCACGGACAACGAGTGGTGCGCCGACGCCGTCTTCTACATGGGCGACGCCGAGATCCGCACTGTCCGCGGCAACGACCCCTCCTTGGGCGCCAGCGGCTGGTATTGGCGGCACGCCGGCCGCATCGAGTCCAACGGCTCACCCTCGCGCCTTACGATCGTCGCGCAAAACCCCGGCCTGCAAACAGCACGGTTCGACATGGGATACGTGGCGTTCGTTCCAGCCGGCGAACACCCTGAAAGACGCGCGATGCACGTGACGGTCGATGCAAATACGCCGCGGTCCGTTCCGCTCGACGTCCCCCCCGTCGAGCAGGGCCGGCGTGTGGTGCTGTTCGAGGCGGCCGACCCCATCCAGCGCGACGCGCGAAGCATCCTCTTCATGCTCACGCCGCAGGATTGTCCGGGGCGGTAATTGCGGCTTCATAGCCACATTAGTCCAGTATTCTATCCATGTAGCTACTTCCCTGCCGCTTCGGCGCAATCCAACATTTCGTTGCGGAAGGCGTTGTAGATTGTTTCGTTCATACTGGCGTCGAAGACGTAGCGGGCCAAGCCGAGGCGGGCTTCTTCAACACTCTTGTCGATGAGTGCGGGCAGGCGCACTTCGATGAGCGTGCGGATGCGTTCGCGGACCGCGGCGTCGAGTTGGCCGTCTTCGAGCCGTTCGCGCAAGGCGGTGAGGATGCGGAAGTCTTCGAGCCCTTCGCGCACGGCCTCCCAGCGGCGGCTGGTGACCGGTTTGGTGCGGCCGGGGTAGACGAGCGCGTATTCGAACTGGGTGCGCGCCCACGGGTTATCGCCGATGTTGTAGCACCAGTAGCCGAGCCCCGTGGCGCCGTGCCGGAACGTATACAGGGGCGCGGCGAGGAACTGCGCCGCGATGTTGATGTTCTTGATGTTGGGGCCGACCGGCCGCGAATAGCCATAGCCGCAGTCGTACGACCAGAGCATCTTCCCGGAACGGCGGACCACGCCCATCGTTTCCGACGATTCGGCCAGCATGGAATTGGCGGGACACCAGATGCCGATGTAGGGCGCCATCGCTTCGAACATCGCCAACTCGCCGCCGCCGTCTACGTAGAGCATGGCTTTGGGATCGGCGGCGCACAACATCTTGCCGAAGGCCACCATCGAATTGATTTGAACCCAACCATGGCCGCCCGGCTCATCGATGGGATAAAACGCGAAGTGGTCCGTATCAAACCCCTTTTCGGCCATGTGGGCGACCGTGGCCTTTACGAACGGGCCAAACTTGCGTTCATACTCCGGCGATCCCAAGTCGCCGGGAATGTTTGGGAGGCCGTTGAGCAGCACGACCACGTCGTTTCCGCGCAGCAAATCGATCTGCGCATCGAGGGCGGCAAAATCAACGCCATCGAGGGCGCCCGCCGCGTCGTATCGGGGAACGCCGTTTGGTAAGACGAACACGTTGTTGCCATGATCGAGCAGATCGGCAATGGCGCCCGTGTCATAGCGGGCCCACGCGCAAAGCCGAACGACGCCCGGCGGCGCCATTTCAAACGGGAGAATCGTCAACGCCACTTCGACAACGGTTTCATCAGGCGGCGCGTTTTGCGGGCTCTTGGGGCCGTCGAACACGCCCGCACCGGTGAGCGCCTGCACGTTCAGGGTCACGGTATGATCGCCCGCGTCCAGGCCGGCCGTATCAATCGACACAAACACCTCCGCCGTGGCGAGCGGCGGAATAGTCAGCACGCCGGATTCGTCCAACTCCGGCAGCGGGTCCCAGGAACGGTCTCCCTGCGAAGTGGCCACTTCCACCGATCGCAGCAGCGTTACCCGCGGGCCTTCGGCGTTGGGTTCCACAACCACCCGCGCTTGCAGCGCGGCATCGAGCATATTGAACAAACCCAGCGACACGGACTCGCGCTCGCCCATCGCAACGCGCCGCTTAATCGCCACGGGAGTTGCCACCGCGGCCTGAGGCGTTTGTTGGTCCACGCGGCGGCTGTCCCACAAACCCATCTCAAACACGAGCAAACTGGCTCTTTCTCCCAGGCCTCGAGCGTTCGTAATGGCGTGGGCCGCCGCACGCGCGTGCCTCGCGCGATCATTCAACGCGGCGGTCTCGTCAAGGGCTTGCGCCTCCTGTTGAGGCCCTGCCGCAGCGGCGTCCTGTGCGGTTTTCACCTTCCCAAACAGTTCCGCGACCGTTTCCTTTTCATGGCGCAAGGCCGTCGCCGAACGGGGCCGGGCCAACGCGATTTCCTTCGCGGTTTTTTCGAGCGTCTCCAACGTTGTTGCTGTCAACGCGCGGTCGTTGGCGAACGGCTGGATGAAAACCGTCTTACGCCCTTCGGCCAGCGTCTTGTTGTCCGCGCCGCACAGTGTCCAGTCAAACGAATAGTAGCCCGGCAACGAGGCGGTTACGGGCAGTTCGAGCACCCCGGTGCCGCCCACCACGCGGGAAACCGCCGATTGCCGCGATTCATCCGGTCGCACGCAGTGTGCCGCGGCCTTGAGCGGCGCTGCGCCCGGTTCCGGAACCACGATATCAAACCGAACCGGTTCATTAGCGTACAACTGGTCCGATGCGAGATTCACGGGCGTCATGCGCACCGACGTTGACTGGCTCAACCCAAACCATGCGCCATTCTTCTCGGCATTGGCCCGATACGCGTTCCAAGGGCTGGCGGCGTTTAGCGGCGCCGCCGTAGCGAACGCATATACCAACCCCGCCTCCCCACCCGTGATCGCCATCTCGAGCCCCGCCGATTCGGGATCGATTTCGCCAAACGCCGGAGTCACATTGATCGTGCGGTGGTTGAATTGATAATCAACCACAAACGCGCCCGCCTGGTCGAGCGCCTGCAAATGGCCGTCCTGCGTGCTGAATACATACTCGAACGCGCCGTCGTTATCGAGATCCACGACCGATCCCGCCGCCAGGCTGCGGCCCTGCATGTCCATTTCCCAAATCATGGCCCCGTCTTCGTCGAACCGGTACAGCACGCCCAGTTGCGTAATCAGGAAAATGTCCGCCCGCCCGTCCTGGTCGAAATCGCCCACCGAAACCGTCGCCGCGACGGGTCCGCGCACCGCATGCCGCCACAGGATGTTTCCCCCGGCGTCGAGACAGACCGCCTCGCTGTCGTTCGATCCCGCGGCAATGCGAACCTGCCCCGCCGATGCGCCAAACATCACCGGCGCGGACGTGCCCCAGGTCTGCGACGTCCCGCCGATGTTGGTTTCCCACAGCACGGCGCCGGTGTGATCGACCGCGGACACGTTGCCCAGATCGGTCACCACAACCAATTCCGGCTGGCCGTCCTTGTCCATATCGCCGACCGCCGGGCTCGAAGGCTTTCCGCTGACCTTGCCGGTTCCGACGGCCTGACCCGTAATCGCGTCGAAAGCCCAGATCGTGCCCGTTTCATCGCATTGAACCACCACGGACGCCCCATCGAGCGCCGCCAGCGCGGCCACCGACCACGTAGCCGGACCATCCAGTTTGACGTCCCACACGACTTTCCCGGCGCCGTCCACGCACATCAGGAACCCACCCATGTCCGCCGCATAGATCAGCGCCGGCTGCCCCGGCCGCGCCAACACCGTCGGGACCGTCATAAACCGCACATGGCCTTTCACGCGCCAAAGAATCTTGCCGCCAACGCCCACCGCAATGATTTCCTCGCGGCCCGCCGTAACGACTTCGCACACCCCGTCCCCATTGATATCCGCCACGGTCGCCCCGGCTTCCGTGAAAGTACCAACATCGACAACCCACAGCGGCCGCAACTCGATAAGCCCATCCGCGCACCACGGCGTCATAATCGCGCCAACGAGGACGACCATATGCCAACCATTCAAATATCTTCTTCGGCCCTTCACTCGCATGCCCTCCGTAGCCTTTTCTTCTTATTCCAGAAATGCCCTTGGCGTTGAAATGGCAATATTCCCGCTCAGCGCCGAACACCGCGCCGACAACTTCAAAACATCTTATGCCGTCGACGCTGTCCGCCTCAAGATAACTGCCCTCACAAAAGGATGAAACCATCAAAGGTCACGCGACACCTTGCGCGGCCACTGTTTTCGACGCCTGCGGTTTCGCGCCTTGATTGCGCAGGAGGTCAGGCGGGAGGGATGTCCTATGGCGCGGGGAGGACGGTACAGGGCGCTCCTGCCCATTGCGGTGCTGCCAATTTCAGAATAGCCTTCCCCTCACAATTCTTCGCATAATCATTGGTATTAGCTGCCATTTTGCCAGTTGAATACCCCTTGTTTCACACGAAATGACCCCTTTTGCCCGGTCGAGACGCGTGGAAAATGGCAACCAGGAAAACTATCTAAACTGACAAGTCGCCTGATAGTAGTATGAAAACAGATCCTTTTTATTTGCTGACTTTTCCTGAGTTCGTGAGTGCCAGATTCATAGGCTTTTGAGTCGCTGAGGGCCAGGGCGTTCCCAACGACATGGACACGGCCGGACTACCGAAGGTTTTCTGGGGCTCAAACGAGCCAAGGCCGGACGAGATTCCTCTACGCGGAACCGTCCAAGGGCTTAATCCCGATGGGTGCCTGATGCGTGTTCAACACGAGACCGAACGAACGAGAACGAGGTCGTGTATTCGGCAACCGCAACGGACACGGAGAAACACACCATGTTATGCGGAAAAGACCAGGAGGAAGAGGCTTTAGAATGGAAGAGGACCATTCCAAGCCGAGACGCCAAATCCGAGGCCGGCGTGCCAGCGTTCGGAACACAATACCGGATGGCGGATAGGAGAGTTTTGCCTCTTGACACAGGGCCGCCTAATGGGTGCTGCGTCTCTCGAGCCGGTCTCCGGATACCCATTTCCCTGCCCTCCTGCCATAAGGCTCCCATATGGCTGCTGACCGGGTTGCCATATGGCAAGATGGGTAGGGGTGGGTCAATTGTCAGCCCAGGGTTGCGGCCCGGGCCGTACGCTATTGCTCGCCGTCGGGACCCAAGCCGACACCCAACAACCCATCGCCACCTATCGGCGCCTTACCCAAATCGAAGAGGCCTTCAAGAACATGAAAAACGTCGACTTCCTGCGCTGGCAACCCGCCTATCACTGGACCGAGCAAAAACTAAACGGCCACGGCTTTTATTGCGTTCTCGCGCTTCTGCTTGTCACGCTCGCCCGAAAGCTCGCATGCCAAGCGGGCCTCGACCTGACTGTGCACGCTCTCCTCGAAGAACTCACCGCCATCCGCGAAGTCGCCGTTATCTATCCCCAAAGCACTCTGGCCCACCCCAAAGACCACATCCCCCTCAGCCGTATGTCTTCCACCCAGCGCAAGCTCGCCGACGCCCTCGATATCGCTACCGCGCTAAAAGCGTAATACCTCCTCCACCCCGTAAGCCCGTGCAGCTATATCCCTTAATCGCTATCTCGCGGCATAACACGTAAACTCAGGCTAGCTGATTTGACCGTCGTCGATTACGGCCACCATCGTCCTTACAGGCCAGTCGTAGGAACCGGCTGCTCGTGAAGATTAACGACGACGCCCGCCGTAACCGCCCATACCGCCCATACCGCCGCTCATGCCCCTCCCGGCCACGTCTTGGGACGTGATAACGCGCACGTTACGAAGCCGCTGCATTTTCTGGGCTTCTCTTTGTTGGCGCAGCTGGGCGATCTGCGCGTTTTTCTGTATCTCAAACATGCGTTGCTGGTAGGCAACAGGATTGTAATTGGTGTTCGAGGACGACGAGACGGAAGGCGCCGGCGCGTCGTATTCCCGCTCGACCTTCCCGATAGGTTTCAAGGGCGTTCCCGGCTCGAACGGTTCGGCCGCGGACTGGCCTAAAGGATCGGCCGCTTTCACGGGCGCAGGTTCAGGCAATCCCCGCCGTTCCGCATTCTTTTTCTGCCACCGGCGATACAGACCGCTTCTGGCTTCCCGGTCTTGGATGATGTCGACGCCCGATGCCTGGTCCAGCGGGACGTTGAGGATGGTTCCGTCCTCGGGGTTGCTCACATAATACATTGTGGCACCTTGAGTTACATAGACGTCGGTGTAGGTCGTCTCGCCAACCGTGATGGTGTCGGCCGCAGCCAGGCACGAAACAAAAATCAGGCACAAGCCTAGCACGTTTCTGCGCATCTTCATTACGCCCTCCTTCAACCGGCTTTCCCGACTAAAAGCAGAGCAACCAACGACTTACGCCCGTACGGGGTTGAGCGCAAAAATACAAACCGGCCCACCCCCGAAACAACTGTTCAGAATAATTATACTACATCTTGTGAAAAACGCGCAATACGATAAAAAAATTCTTTTAGCCGTGGCTAAACTGGCGGTCGATGGTGAGGAAAAACCGCAGGGTCTGTTCTTCGGCCCAGAACCGCGGCCGGAACACTGACCCATAGACAAAACCGGCGTGGCCGCCTTTGGGCATGAACAGCGGGAAGATGTACGCGGATTGGTGGGCGCATTCCCTGGGGAACGTGGTTCGTTGGATGAACGGGTCGTCCTCGGCTGAGACCAGGAGGAGCGGGCGGCGGACATTGTCGAGGAACTGGCCGCATGACGACTGCTGCCAGTAATCGGTGGCATCCCGGAACCCGTGGAGGGGCGCCGTGGCCAGCGTGTCAAACTGCTCGAAGGTGGTGGATCTTAAAACCCTTTCCATGTCAATGAGGCCCGGAAACTGACGGTCCTTGAGGATGGCTTTTTTCTTGAGGGTCCGCAGGAATTTGATCCGGTACGGCCGCATGACCGGCCGGTCCATGTATGGCGCCGACACGGGGAGGTTGTACGGCGAACTGATCGCCGCGCCGCCCGCAACCGCTGCCGGCAAGTCGTCCCCCGACTGGCCGAACCACTTCGCCAAAACATTCCCGCCAAGCGAGTAGCCCACCACATAAAGCCGGCCCGGCCGTTCCTCGAGGATTCTCCGGGCGACGAAATCGACGTCCGACGTTTCGCCCATGTGGTACATGCGCCTGCCCCGGTTGATTTCCGACCCGCACGACCGGTGTTCCATCGTGATGGCGGTCCAGCCGATGTCGCCAATGGCGCGGTGCATCCCGGCGATGTAGCGGCTCTTGAACGAGCCTTCAAGCCCGTGCAGGAGAAGCACCGTCGGCGCCCCGGCCCGCCCCGGCTGAACCCACGTGTCCACAAAATCCCCGTCCCGCGTGTCCACCCGGATTCCTTCAACCGGCGGCAGCGCCCGCCGTTTACGGAACAACGCCGGCCATACCGTCTGCGCGTGCGCCCCCGGCAACCACCAAGCCGGCCGGAACGGATGCCGCTCCAACTCCGCCATGACAATCTCTTTTAGTCCTTCACCCATCAATGCGCCTATGGATTGCATTTTTCTAAAGAAACTACGTGAGACAATTGGGTTCCTGTCTACCACCCTACCCCATACCCCAAACCCGACTCTCAGAGTTCCTGAAGCCGGATGTTCTTGAACCGCACCTCGGAGTGGTCATCGTGGTTTTGCAGGCCGATATAGCCTTTTGCGACGCGGTCGAGCTCGGCGTCGACGACTTTCTCGCCGTTCATCTCGATGGTGATCTGTTTGCCCCAGGCGATGATAGTGACGGCGTTGAACTGGCCCGCGGGCCGCACAAGGTTTTTGGACGGCGCGACGACGTCGTAGATGGCGCCCGCTCCGCCCTTAGAGGGTTCTTGCCCGGCGAAATCGACGATCTGCATCTCGTATCCGGTGAACGCCGGGTTTTTCGCCTCGGCCGACCGGAAGAATACGCCGCTGTTGCCGCCCGCGTTGATGGCGTACTGGAGTTCGAGCCGGAAGTCGGCGTACTGCGCGTTGGTCCGCAGCCACGACCCGGTCTTCTCGGGGTTGGTCGACCAGTCTTTCCCGTTGCGCCCGATCAGCACCCCGTTCTCGACAACCCAATCCCCCCCGCCGATGGCCGTCCACCCGTCGAGGTCTTTGCCGTTGAAGATCGGCTGGACTTTTTCCTGCTCGGCAAAAATGGCCCGGAGCAGGTCGCGCGTCTTGAGGATGCCGTCCGCTTCGTTTTCCTGGCCTTTGGGCGACGACTCGACCCCGACGTAGCCGGTGTACGAGCCGTCGCGCACGATGCGCATCATCCGTCTGAAATCGGTTTCCGCGCACTCGCCGTTCGCCGCGAAAGCCATCGATTTTGCGCTGACGCCTTTTGCGTAGGGCATGAACGCCTCGACGGCGTCATACCGGTTGACGTCATCGGGGAAATTGCCGAAATCCGGCAGCGTGCCGAAGTTGGGCTTGTTGACCGCCTGCATGACCGACACCAGCCATGCCGGGTCCGACGATGGCCCGCCGTGGTTTTCGATCACGAGATTGAGATTGCGTCCCGCGGCATAATCCGCCAGCGTCGAGCAACTCTCGACGATCCGGCCCCGCATCTCATCCGGGGACCCGTCGCCCCGGGCGTTGACGCGGACGGTTTTGCACCCCAGGAACGCGGCGGCATCGAGCCAGGGGTAGGTTTTCTCAACCGCCTTCGCGCGCTGCGCATCGTCGCCGGCTGCCAGCGCGCCGTTCGTATCGAGCATCAGCAGGCCTATCGAGACCCCGGCGTCTTCGGCCACCTTCTTCAATTCCGCGAGGTAGGCTTGGTCCTTGGCCTTGTTCGCGAAAAACTGGTCAACAAGCTCGACGCAATCGATATCGTAGACCTCCCGCGCCACCCTCGGGAAATCGAGGTTCGACAGTTTCTTCGCCCGGATGGTCTGGTTCAGCGACCATTCAGCCAGCGAAATCTTGAACGGGCTTTGGGATTGGGCGGACACGGTGCGGTTGCGGCTTGTCGCCAGAGGCGAGAGAGCCGCGGCCATCGAGACAGCAAGAAACGCGCGGCGGCGCATGTCAGGTGATACTCCTTTACTTGATCGGTCGGATCGGTCGGATCAGACGGATCGGACCGATCTTTATGCCTTCTTCAGTTTTTCTTCGGTGAGATCAATCCAGTCGATGCCGAGCTTTCTGAGCGCGTAGCCCACTTCTTTCCGGTGGTCGCCGTACGCCATCATCCAGTGGAATCCCACCATGATCTCGGCCAGCCTGTCGCAGTCGCCTTCGATTTCGACGTCGGTCTGGGCCCTGCAAATCGCCATGAACGGGTTGGCCTGGATTTTCCCACGGAACCCGACCCACTTCTTGTCGTTGAAATCGGGGTCGATCATGGTGATGGCCTGCCCGATCTTAAACTCGACTTTTGGCGCGGCGCCGTAATCCGATTCGTAGTGCGTGAGGATATTGACCGGCTCGAGGTGTTTGCCGTCCATCCGTCTGGGCGCGGTGCAGTGGGCGACGGTGATGACGCCGTGGTGGGGGTAGGTTGGGTCGTTGAGAAACACGGGCAGCCCGCAGATGTGGTGGAGCAGAATCCCGCTCGGGATCACCACAAAATCCGACTCGCAAAACGCCATCGCACCGCTGTCGTTGATCAGTGTTAGCGGCAGGCACGCCGTGGTTTCGGAAATCGGCATGATGGTACTCATGCAGTTGTTGACCGTCAGTGCCAGCGCGCCGGCTTCGTCCATCAGGTCTTTGAACACTTCAGTGAGCAGGAACGCCCGGTTGACAAACCCCACGTCGGTGGTGAGTGTGACGCCGCTCTGTCGCAGGTACTCCTGGGCGTCCTTCTCGGTTTTCTGGACAAGCGAGGCGTTGGCGCGGGCGGCCTTGATGCGTTTTTCGACTTCAGGATAGGTCACGGGGATGATGTCGAGCTTCCAGACCTCTTTGGCGAGTTGCGGCGCTTTTTGACCGCCCGCCCCCCAGCCGCCGGCATCGCCAATCGCTACGATTTTGGAGCCCAGCGTGTTCTTCAGCGCGTACAGGGCGCGGAACCGCCACAACAGGTCGTCCTGGCTGTCCACGACCATATCGACAGGCATCAGGCCGGGTTCGCCAAACTCATCAACCATTTTCCGCAGCAGCCGGCAGCTTGCCGTTTCGTAATACAGGTACACGGGCCCTGAGCGGTGGCGCACAAACACGATATTGTACCGCTCGGGCGAGATCATGGTTTCAATCTCGTTTTGACCGCCGATCGCCGCGTAGACCAGCATCACGTCGGCGTTGGTCTTGGCCATGGCCGTGGCTTTTTCCATGTTATTGACTTTTTCCACGGGCAGGACTTTGATGGGAAACTCGGCGCATCCGGCGAGTTCCGCGAGTTCGGCGGAGATTTTGGCGACTTCTTTTTCCACGTCCTGCTCGTTGTGGAAATCGCCCCACGGCCGCCAGCTTGTCTGGTTGCGTCTTTGGGGTATGTAGTACGAGAAAACCGGCTGGATCACCAGTTCTTTTTTTTGCATCGTGGGGCGGGCGTGGACGGCGGTTCGGTCGCCGCCTGCCCCGGTTGTGGCGCATCCTGAAATGAGCGCCCCGCCAATGGCTGACCCGCCGACGGCGGCCAGAAAGGAGCGGCGCGGCACGCCATGATCTCCGCAATTGCAACAGCCCGAGTGAGTGTGCTTCATCTGACCGGCCCTCCGAAGGTTTTTGTGAAAGCAGTCCAGGGTGGAGTTTAAATGACGGCACGGTCGGAATCAAGGGTGAGCGAGCGTGTGCATGGGCCAAGCCCATGTACGCATGGGACTGTTATTTTGTAATCTCATTTTCTATAATGGGGCCTGATGGCCACGGATAAATTACGATTTTGGAGATAATCTGACATGGCAAAAATGGAACCCGCCGCGGTTGCTTACTTCGAGGGGAAGTACGTCCCGATTGAGGAGGCAAAAGTCAGCATCATGACGCACGCCTTCAACTACGGGACGGGCCTGTTCGAGGGGGTCCGCGGATATTATGTCGAGGACGAAAACAACATCCTGATTTTCCGGCTCGAGGAGCACGTGGACCGGATGGTTCGGAACATGAACATCCTTTGCATGGAAATCGATGAGACGAAGGACCAGATTTCGGAGATTTGCATCGAGGTGGTACGGCGCAGCGGGTTTCGCGAAGGCATTTACATCCGGCCGATTTGCTACAAGAGCGAGCTGTCGCTCGGGCCGAAGCTGCGCGGCGTCGAGAGCAGTTTTTGCTGCTACGTGATCACGCTGGGCGATTACGTCGACATCCGGAAGGGGCTGGACGTGGTGGTTTCGTCGTGGCGGCGGTTGAGCGACAACGCGATTCCCAGCCGGGTCAAGAGCACGGGCAGCTACCTAAACTCATCGCTCGCGGCCACCGAAGCCAAGCAGGCCGGTTTTGACGAAGCCATATTCTTGCGCGAGGACGGCACGGTCGCCGAAGGCAGCGCCATGAACCTGTTTATGGTGTTGAACGGCAAGCTGATAACCACCCCGCCGAATGCCGACATCCTGGTGGGCATCACCCGGAATACGGTGCTCGAGCTGGCGCGCGAAGAACTGGGCGTCGAGGTGATCGAGCGGCCCATCGGGCGTACCGAACTTTATGGTTGCGACGAGTTGTTCTTCAGCGGGACGGGCGCGCAGGTGGCCCCCGTCCGGTCGGTGGACCAGCGCTTGATAGGGTCCGGCCAGCCCGGGGAACTTTCTAAGCGGTTGCAGGATTTATACTTCCTGGTGGTACAGGGGAAGGTGGAGAAGTATCGGGGATGGTGCACGCCAGTCTATTGATAGCTTTTACGGAATGAATAAAATTAACACTCAAGGGTTGTTTTGTAACGAGTGTTGATCTAAAATGAAGTGGTGAGGATATCTAGACGGCGGGCATCATAGTGGACATGTGCGTGGATTTTGAGCTGTTAGCCAAATCAACCGGACCAGCCCAAGGGGCCCTAAAAGGGGGTGCTCTTCATGTCTAGGCCGTCGTCAGGAGATTTCGAAGAAAAAACCCGGATGTGCCCGACCTGCCGGATGGAAATCAGTTTTTTCGCCACGAAGTGCCGGTTTTGCGGGGAGCCCGTGGGGCGCCCCAAGGAGGAAGTGCGGCAACTAACCGTGCACGACCTCGGCGGGGAAACCGGCACCCAGTACGCTCCGGGCGAGGACGTGGTGGACGCGCTCGAGATGTTCCGCCAGGAGGAAATCGCACGGCTTCAGCAGGAGGACACGAAGAAGTCGTGGTTTCACCGCCAAGAGAAGAAAAAAGCGGCGCCCGGCCCGGGTCCGGTGTCGCCGTACAGCGAGTTGCCGGGCCTGGATCCGTTGTCGCGCGACCTGGCGTCGGTGGGTGGATTTGGGCGTTCTACGCGGCCCGTGGCGCGCGAGACGCTTCTAACGAAGAAGCTGGCGATACTGGGCGGGTTTGTGGCGGCGATCCTGATCGTGTACTTCGGCGGCGGGTTTGTAAAGGCGAAGTATGACGATTACATGGCGCGCAAGAATGCCAAACCCGTTGTGAGCGTGGACAACCAGGCCATGGCCATCCTGCAGTCCGGGGGCTCCGCGGTGGACGCACTCGATGCCGCGATGACGGCGCTGAACACGGCCAACACACCCGAGAACATCGAGGTGGCCAACCGGGTGCGGGGCACCGTCCTCGAACAGGTTGACGCCCTGCTCAACAGCGACCCCTGGGATCTCGCCAACCTCGACAAAGCCTCCAACATGGCGGCGCGCGCACTCCAACTGGACCCGGACACCCCAGCCTTGCGCAAGCTGGCGGAAAGCGTGAAGGGAGAAGTTTTCGCGTACAAGATGTCGATCAGGGAAATCGACATGCAGGAGGGGACGGTGACGTTGCGCGTATTGTACCCGGACCGCCCCGAAGACTTGGTGGTCAAGAAGAAGGGCGAAAAGGTCTTGAACCGGTTCGAGGTAAAGAGCATCACGCGGGACGCGGTCCGGTTCAGTGACTCCCAGCGAAAAGTGAAATCGGGTTTGAACCGGGAGTTCAAGATCTTCACGGACGGTTCGGTCAAAGCCGCCTGAGCGGGCGGTCAGTTTTCATTTGATTTCCCCTGGCGCAGGGATTTGTGAAGTAGGCTGCGCGGGGGAATTTGTGTTAGTATGCGGCGTGAGCGGGTGCTTGGACAAGGAGTGGCGACATGCCCGGGACAAGACTAGCGGGGATTTTTGCGGTTTGTTTGCTGGCGGGGAGCCTTTGTTCGTGCTCGATGTTTCGTCACGGCAAGAGCGAGCGTATTGCGGCGCCGCCGGGTGCGGCGGGACCGGCGGCACCGGCCGTTTCCGATTCGGATCGGGCAGCGGCCCTCTTGAAGACGGTGCAGCAGTCCATCGATTCGGCGAACCGGCGGGGCGCCGGCCAGCGGGATGCGGTGGTCCAGCGGAAACCGTACTTTTTCAAAGCGTACGACGTCTACTCGGGGAATGCGGAAGACGCCAAGATCGTGATCCAGGAGAAGGACAGCCACAGCCTGCCGTACGTGGCGGATGTGACGCTCGAGAAACAGCGGTTTGCCACGCGGCTTCACCGCAAAAGGATGGACGCGGAACGGGACTCCTCGTTTCTGCGCGAAACCGGTACCGAGACCGTAACCTACGAGTATCGCAACGGCAAGTGGAAACGCGCCGGCAGCCTGTTTGTGGCGGAGAAGAAGGAGGAGCAGGTGAACGGCGAATGGGCGGCCGTCAAGGAAGAACCGAAGCCCGCGATCAAGAGCGAAGGAACCCGCGGCTGGCTCGGCAGGGCGTGGTCGGCGATCACGGGAAGTTGATTAAACAGGCAGGTTCGGATGCGCCCGGTTTTTGCCGGGCGCTTTTTTGCCGGAAAAGGCGGAGAACGAACCAGTGATGGAATCGATGGAACCGGCGGGAATGCAAACGGCGCAGGAAAAAAGTTTTTCGATCTTCGAGATGGTCCTCATCATCGTGGCGCTTGTGTTCTCGCTGATGGGGGCGCAGCAGTACCGCCGGGGAGACGCCAGCGCCAGCCGGCTGGCCACCGTCTACAGCCTCGTCGAAGACGGAACATGGTATATCGACCGGCCCGCGGGCGAGCCGGCGGTGAGTTTCGAGCAGGACACGATCGACAAGGTGATGGTGAACGGGCGGATGCTTTCGAGCAAGCCGCCGGTCCTTCCGTTGGTGATGGCGGGGGAGTATTGGGTGATGAAGGAGGCGCTGGGCTGGAGCCTGGACAAGCCGGAAGACGCCAACAAAATCGTGCGGCTGATGGCGACGACGCTGGCGGGTTTTTCGTACGTGCTGGCGCTGGTATTGTTTGGCAAGACGCTCCGGATGTTTGTCAACGATCCGCTGATCCGCCTGCTGTTACTGTTTTGCCTGGCGTTTTGCACACAGTTGTGGGGGTATTCGACGCAGATCAACAACCACGTTCCGGCGGCGGCGATGCTTTTGGCGGCGAGTTACCTGGGCCTGGGGATCGGCTGGGGGACGCTGGCGCCCCGGCGGTGGCGTTTTTTCATGTTCGGGTTCGCCGGGGGGCTGGTGCTGACGCTGGACATGCCGGCGACCGTTTTCGTGGCGGCGGTGGGCGCGTACCTGCTGGCGGGCCATCCGCGGAAGACGCTGACGTGGGCGGTGGCGGGGGCGGCCATCCCGCTGGCGGTGCACCTGGGCATCCTCTACGCGACAACGGGCAGCCTGCTGCCCGTGCAGACAAATCCCGCCGCGTATTTGTACGAAGCCAGCTACTGGCGCAACCCCCAAGGCGTCGACGCGCTGTTCCAGCCGAAGGGTACGTATCTTTTCCATATGACGCTGGGGCGTTGCGGGGTTTTTTCGCTGTACCCAATCCTGCTGGTCGGCATTGCAGGCGCGTTGCGCGCAACCTATAAGAAGACGGTGCCGGGCCGCGCGGAAATTCTGCTGGGCGCCGCGGCGTTCGCCGTAATGACGGCCTATTACATATTCAAGACAAACAACTACGGGGGCGAGGCCTACGGATTTCGGTGGTATATCCCGGCGATGCCGGTCCTGTTATTGATGGGTGCGCCGGTGTTCATGACGTTGCGGGTACGGTGGAAATGGCTTTTCGTGGGCGTGATGATCGGCATATCCTTTTACTCGGGCTTTGAATCGGCGCGCTCGCCATGGGGCGCAAACCTGAACTGGACCAATACGCTCTTCCTCGGGTCTACCTACGGTCCGTAAGGAATCTATGGCCTGTGATTCCTATGGCTAACCGGCTTCGCACCGTATTTACCGGCGGCATGTTTTTGCTGTTGGCGGGCGTGGGTTGCATAACGGCGGCGCCGGCGGCGGACGTCGTCGAGGTCGCCGCCATCTCCGATTTCCGGCCGGATTGGCGGCCGTTGTTTCGCGGCGTAGACCTGGCGGCGGGCCGTTTGCTGGGCGAGGCCCCGCAGGCGGCGTACGCGTTGCGGGTGGACTTGCACGAGCCGGGGGTCGGGTTCTTGACGACGCCGTCCAACGCGGACAAACCGCTCGACACCGACGGCCGCACAACCAGCCGGTTCCTCGAGGAATTCAAATGCCAGGCGGCCGTGAACGCATCGCCGTTTTCGCCGGTACAGGAGGGGGACGGGGCGCCGAAAGACGTGCTGGGCCTTTCGGTATCGCGGGGCGACGCCTATTCGGCGCCGAACAACGTTTATGGCGCATTGATTATCACGAAAGACAACCGTGCGCGGATCGCAAAACCGCCGGCGGATACCGCGGGCGCGTACAACGCGGCGGGCGGTTTCGGGCTGCTTCTCGAGGAGGGGACGGACACCGGGTCGAGCGGGGAACGGCATCCGCGGACGGCTGCGGGCGTTTCAAAAGATGGCCGGTATCTGTACCTGCTCGTTGTAGACGGCCGGCAGGGCAACTACAGCGCCGGCGCGACGACTTCGGAGACGGCGCAATGGCTGCTGCGGCTGGGGGCATGGTCGGGGCTGAACCTGGACGGCGGGGGGTCGACATCCATGGTCGTGGCGGATGAGGGCGGGAAGGCGCAACTGGTGAACAGGCCGATCCACAATAACATCCCCGGCCTCGAGCGCGTCAACGCCAACCACCTCGGCATCTACGCCCGACCGCTGAAGTGAAGTTGTCTGGAGAGAATCCTCAAGTAGACTTCGGCGGAGTCGTTTCTGTCCCCGCTTTTTAGAACCCGATGGTGCGGAGGCTGATTTTGGGGTACTCGCGGGAGTCGATCTCGTCCGGCAGGACACGGTTGCCGGCGGCATCTCGGGCGAGAACGATCCAGGGGCGGTCGAGTTGCTCGGGATTGACGCGGCTCACGAGCCCGGAGAACCGGTCGTAAGGCTTGCCGCGCAGCAGCACTTGGGTCCCTCGTGGATAAACGGGCGTGACCCGGCGCATGGCGGCGATGACTTCCTTGTTGAAGAACGACCCGGCGAGGCTCGAGAGGGTTTCGATGGCTTCGTCGGGCGGAGTGGGAGGCTGGTTCTGGTTTCCGCTGAGCAGGTTGTCGTAGTGGTTTGCGACGGCGGCGATTTCGCCCACCAGCGTGAGCATCGGGGTGGTTTGGCCTCGTGGCCGCTGAATCTGGTTTGAGCCTTTGAGCCCTCTGGGCAAGCCGGACCCATCCTGGTGTTCGTGGTGCTCGTAGGCGACGTACGGGGCGAGGATTTCCGATTCGTCGGTGACCTTGAGCAGTTCGTAGCCGAGTGTGGTGTGGTGGCGGATGCGCCTCGTTTCGTCGTCGTCGCGGGGGATGAACAGCATGCCGATGTCGTGGAGCAGGCATCCGCCGGCCAGTTGCCGCATCCGGGCGGTGGGGAGGTTGACGGCGCTGCCGATCATGATGGCCACGGCGCACACGTCGAGGGAGTGGTCATAGAGTGCGCCGTCGCGGCTTTTCAACGACGTGAGGCCGGCGAGGGTTCTCCGGGTGAGGACGTCATCGATGAGTTCGCTGGCGATCCGGCTGACCTTTTCGAGCAGGGTCTTCTGATTGATGAGCGCGCGGATATTCTGGGAGTTAATGGCCTTGAGCAATTCCTCGTGGGACTGAGCGCGGAGCGAGGCCAGTTCGTGCTCGATGCTGTCAAAGGTCTCGCGCAACGTTTCGATGGCGCGGGCTCGGACAATGATGCTGATGTCTTCCTCGGTGTCGATATCGGGCTGGTCTTCCTGTTTAATGTAGAGGCGGGAGTACCCTTTTTCGCGCAGTACGTCGATGTAGTTTTGCGTAAGCGTGACGCCTTTTGCCAAAAGGATTCTGCCGTTGGCGTCGACGAGGTCGCGTGCCACGAGGAAGCCCGGCTTGAGTTGATCGATGAGTAAGACATTCATGTGATGCACCTGTGATTATTGCAGGGGCCATGTTAGCATTTCGGCCGCTAAGATTCACACTCCAGCCCGTGGTGAGGCGGGATCCGGATTGTGTTAAGCTATCGGGCAACACTTTGGCAAGGACGGAATTATCGCCATGAAGGCAGCAAAATGGTTTCAGCCGCGCGACGTGCGGCTGGTCGAGGTCGAGAAACCTTCCCCCAAACCGTACGAGGCGTTGATCCGGGTCGAGTCGGTGGGCCTCTGCGGGTCGGACATCCATTACTACCTCGACGGCCACATTGGCTCGTCGCGCATCAAATCGCCGTTGATTCTCGGGCACGAGTTCAGCGGCGTCGTGGAAGACGTGGGAGTCGAGGCGGACCGCGGGTTGATCGGGAAACGCGTGGCGGTCGAGCCGAGCATCCCATGTTTCGAGTGTGAATCGTGCCGACGTGGAGACTACAACGTTTGCCGGAACCTCTTTTTCCCGGGCGGGCCGCCGCATGACGGCGTGCTTTGCGAGTACGTGGCCATTCACGGCGCGTTTTGTTTTCCGGTGCCGGACGGGATGAGCGCGACCGTCGCGGCGGCGATCGAACCGCTGGCGGTGGCGGTGCATACGGTCGATCTGGCGCAACTCCAACCCGGGGAGACCGCCGCGGTGCTCGGGCTTGGGCCGATCGGCCTGCTGACGGCGCAGGTGGCAAAACTTTCGGGCGCGCGGGTGATTTACGGCACAGACCTGTTTGATTACCGGCTGGACGCGGGGCGGCGGTACGGCGTTGACAAGACGTTCAACGCCAGACTGGAAGACACCGCGGCCGCCATCATGGACGCGACCAGCGGGCGCGGCGTGGACGTGGCGTTCGACACGGCGCGGTCGTCGGCGACCCCGGCGATCGCGTGCCGGGTGGCGCGGCCGGGCGGGCGGTGCGTCCTGACGGGCATCAGCGGCGAGGAAAACGACCCGTTCCCCGTGGGCATCGGCCGGCGAAAAGAATTGAAGATACAGTGGTGCCGGCGGTTTAAGAACAATTTCCCGCGGGCGCTCGAGTTGTCGTCGTCGGGGCAGGTGGATTTGTCTTCGCTGGTGACGCACTCGTTCCCGCTCGAGCAGGCGCGCGAGGCGTTTGAAGTGGTTTCGACGTATTCGGATGGTGTGCTGAAGGCTTCGGTTGATCAGTGAAACGGATAAGGGAGCGGTTATGTCGAGGTTAAAAAAATACGCAATACGCGCGGGCATCGTGGTGTTGGTTTTGGCGGGTTTGGCGGTGCTGCTGGTGGGGCCGTGGCCAACCTATTCAAAAGGTTTTGAGAACGCCGGTTACTACAAGAAGGCGCTGGCCGCCATCCAGAAGAACGGGGCGGAGGCGCGAATCACAGGATCGCCGGGGCAGTTGCTGGCGGGTTGGGGCGCAAGCCTGATCACCCCGCCGACGCTCGTCCCGATGGCCGGCTACGGCGACCGGCGCGGGAAACCGGCGGAGGGCGTGCATGACGACCTTTTTGTGAAGGCGCTGGCGCTCAGCGACGGGCAGGACGTGGCCGTGATCGTCGGGGCGGACATCCTGCTGGTCCCGGAAAACGTGGCGGAACTCGTGCGCGAGGCCGTGGCCAAACAAACGCCGCTGACCGCCAACAGCCTCTATTTCACGGCAAGCCACACGCACGATTCAGTGGGCGCGTTCGGGCCGGGGCTTGTCGCAAAGATCAGCGCCGGCAAGTACCAGCCGGATATCCCGCCGTTTCTCGCCGACGCGTTTACGACGGCCATAATCAAAGCCTACAACTCGCTGGGACCGGCGAAGCTGGCCAACGGCAACGTCGACGCGCCCGAGTTCATCAGGAACCGGGTCCGCGAGGCGCCGGTCGACACCGAACTGAGCTACATGCTCGTCGAGAAAGACAGCGGGGAGCGGTGCTACGTGGTGAACTACAGTGCGCACCCAACGACGGTGGGCGGTGATTTCATGCTGTACACGGGCGAATACCCGGGGTTTCTGCAGCGGGCGCTCGAGCGGGAAGGGGCCGCCGCCATGTATGTCGGGGGCGCGCTGGGCAGCAGCGGGCCGCGCGCGCCGGAAGGCGCCAGCGACGTCGATCGCGCTCAGGCAATGGGCGAGGCGCTGGCGAAACGGGTGCTCGATGCAAGCGTACAGCCCCAGTTTCGGACAAACCTGGACATTGCGGCGGTGGGAGTCGGTTTCGATTTGCCGCCGTTCCAACTGCGTCTTTCGCCACGCTGGCGGCTGTCGCCGTTCTTGCCGCCGATCCTGGGCGTGGATCGGGACGGGTGGATGCACGCCGTGCGGATTGGCGACATTCTGCTCGTCGGCGCGCCGGGCGACTTCAGCGGCGAGATCAGCCTGAAGTGGAAGAAATGGGCCGCGGAACGCGGTTACACGATGTGGACTTCGAGCTTTTCCGCGGACTACGCCGGCTACATCTCGCCGGACCAATATTATGACGATGCGGATGCCGTGGGAGAGTATGAAACGGGGCTGATGTCGTGGACGGGGCCGCACCAGGAGGCATTCTTCACGGCGTTGATGGAACACCTCGTCGAGGCGGTCGGGCCGGCCCAGAAGCCAACAGCAACTTCTCAAGCCGCGCAGGAGAATGCCGCGCAGGAGAATGCGGCGCAGGAGAATGCCGCGCATGAGAATGCGGCGCAGGAGAATGCCGCGCAGGAGAATGCCGCGCAGGAGAATGCCGCACAGCCGGGAGAAACGGTGACTGCCAATGCAGGATGACCAGGACTTACTCGAAGACCACGAACTCGAGGTGTGGGAGTCCGAGCCGCCGCCGCGGAAGCGGCCACCGGGCCTGTGGCTGCCGCTGCTGATCGCGTTTTCGGGCGTGATGTTGCTGGTGCTGCTGGCCGTTTTGGACGCGGGGGCGCAGGCGCGGCAGATCTGGGGCGACGCGCTGCTGTACTCTGAGCCGCTGCCGATCCCCGAAGACGAAAACATCCTTCCGGTGATCCTGCGGCGGCTGCCCGAGCCGCGATCGCCGCTGCTGGACGCGCTCGAGGAATCGCCGCAAGGCCGGGAAGCGGCGGAAAAACTCCAACTGGACAAGGGGGAGTGGGTGGTGCTGCTCCCGGCTTCCGACGACGTGCTGACGGACCTGCTCGCCGAAGGCCGGATTCCGGCGCGGGGTCGGTTTGAGGCACTGGCGGGCGATCTGGCGCGCGGCACTTCGTTTGAACTCGACGGCCATGAGTTTAAGGTCGTAGGCCGGCTTCAACGCGGCGTGGGCGGCCTCGTGTTCACGTTTGTCGTACCCGACGACGAGGCGTACCGGCCGCTGTTCGCGCCGGAAACGGGCGCGACTAAAGGCTGGCTCGATCTGATCGGGCGGGAGCGGCTGGCGACGATGCCAACGGAGGAAGTCAAACAGTTTCCGGAGCCGGTAGGGCCGATGACGCGGGCCGGCAGGGGGGTGCCGGCGGGGGTGGTCCTCGGGCTGATGCTGGTGGCGCTGGGCGGGTCGGCGTTTTATTACGGAATCTTTATGCGGCTGGCGGCTCGCGGCGTTCGGGGGGCGCAAGGGCTGCTCGAGGATGTGCGGGACCGCCGCGGCCTGTTCTGGGGCATGCACGTGCTGATGTACGGCGTGTTTTTCCTGATGATGCTGCTCGCGGTGAAATACCCGATCGCCACAATGCGGATCGAGCATTACGTCAGCCGGGAGCTGGCCGAAGGCAGCCTGCGGCACATTGGCGCCGCGTATGCCAGCAGGGACGTGGCGCTGGCGGCGGCGGTGACGTTTGCCCACAACTATTTTCTGGCAACGCTCCTTTACACGATCGTGCTGTCACTGATCGTGCCGTTTGGCGGCGTGATCAAAAACCTGCTCACGTTCATGGCGGTGGGGTTCGCGATGTCGCCGCTCTGGCTGGGCTCAGCGTGGGGCATGTCGTTTCACTCGATCACGATGGCCATCGAACTCGGCGCGTACATCGTGGCATCGTTCGCCGTGGCGGTGCTGCCGATCCGGGCGGCGCAGGGGTACTCGCGCGGGGAGTTCTGGCCGCAGGTGATGCGCGGCCTTCAGACCGTATGGGGCGCGGCCCTGATCTGCGGCTCAATGCTGGCGTTTGCGGCCCTCTACGAGGCCGCTACCCTCATCCTGCTGACGTGAAGAATAGATGGCGAAGGTGAGCCAACGCGGTGGGGTCGCGCGCGGTGGGGTCGTGCGCGGTGGGGTCGCGCGCGGTGGGGTCGTGCGCGGTGGGGTCGTGCGCGGTGGGGTCGTGCGCGGTGGGGTCGCGCTCCCGCGCGACCGGCTGACGAGATCCCATACGACCCAGCGGTCTCATCTGTCCCATGCGTCTCATAGGAAAAGGCGCACGGCCCGAGGACCGTGCACCCTGTTTATGCGGCCTATTACTTGGCGATGACGTATTCGTCGTAGAGCTTGGCCAGATTGGCCTCTTCGGCGGTGCCCGAGTGGATCACCACGCGGTATTTGAACGTGATCGACTTGCCGTCTTCAAGCGTGAAATCCCCGTTTTCTTTGTTGTCGGTGAAATCGTGGAGGCCGAAACAGTTTGCCCCGTTGAGCCCGTAATTGCGGACGTGCCAGCGCGTGGGGTAGCGCAGATTCTGCGGATTGTCGAAGATGGCGATGCCGCGCATGCCCTTGCCTTCCGCCTCGCCCGAGTAGTCGCACCAGGGTGCGGGCTTGCCCCATGCGGCGACGCCTTTCTCACCCGTGGAAAGGGTGATGACGCCGGTGCCTCTCAGCATCTGCATGCCGGGTTTCATGCGGAACGCAACAATCCCGCCTTCCTTGGTGTCTTTCCAGAGTACGGGCCCGTACGCCGCCGTGAACGTCACCGTCACGTCGAACACACGCGCGCTCGGTGCGCCGGGATGGAACTTGTACTCGCGGTCCTCGGCGATGACCGGCTTGTGATCTTTGTCCTGCCAGGTGTTCTTGGCCTTGATCCACGCGGCGCCATTCTCCTCGCCAAACGTCACGTCGTCGGAATGCTGCCACCCGGCCCGATCGCCTTCCTCACCCCAGCAATCAACGCCGTTCAGGTCGCCGTACGAGGTCCAGAACGATTTGTGGTGGACATGATCCGTCTGGCCGGGGACTTTGGCGTTGGGGTCCATCGGCCAGTCGCGGGTCACGCCGACCTGCCCTTCCGCCAGCAGCGGCCACAAATACGGCTTGCGCTCGTCGTTCGAGTAGTTGTAGGTGGTGAACGGCTCGCCGTTGATCAGGACGTCGAGCTGAGTCGGGCTTTTCTGTTTGATGGTCACTTTGCCCTCAGCCGCGCCCGCCGAGAAGGCGGTAGTGGACAGCAATGTCATCATAATTAAGGCGGCTATCATGCGCATGGTCGCGTATTCCTTTCCGAGTTGTTTAGGAGAAACTTTAGCATACCGCGGCCAAAGCCGCAACCAAATGACACCGTAGGCTGTAGATGACAAGTGCCGGGAAATCTTCAGTGAATTAGCCGCATGATGCGCGCCTGCTCAATGTGTGCCAGCCCTGGCCGGAACTTAAGGGGGCTACTGCGAGGGGGGAGCGGTCCCGAAGCGGTCCCTGAGTTTCCTCCACACGGCCATAGATTGCCGGAGATGCGGCCTCGGCTCGCCGGGAACGCGATAGCATTGGAGGCCAACAGGCCCGCTAAAGCCGGCGTCACGAAATGCCTTCAGCACGGCGTAATACTGGTCAATCTGGGGCTCGAGCAGCGGGCTGATTCCTTCCACAGCAAGCGTGCCGTCGTTGCCATTGATGGACATGACCATCATCCGCGCCGCAACCCGTTGGACCACTTCTTCGATCGACTGTTTCTGATCGCCGAGCGCGCGCCAATGAAACAAGTTGAACGACGTCCCAAAATTGGGCCGGTCCACCTTGTCGGCGAGCCGGGCGGTGTCCTCGGGCGACTCGACCCAGAGGCCGATGTGAGGGTACGGCGCGACGCGCACGCCGTACGGGGCGGCGAGGTCGGCGATTTGGCGGAAGATGGGGACGGCGCGGGCGTCGCCGGCCGCATCGGAAGGTTTGAACTGCTTGCTGTGCGTGTTGCACCAAAGGATGGTCCCGCGGCCGCGGAGCAACGGGAGCGCCTCGGGGAGCAGCGGATTGAAAGGTGTTTCGCCCTCGTCGATGCGTACCGTGAAGTAGATCGTGAAGAGTTTCAGGCCGTGACGGTCGAGCGCGTGGAGCGTATCTTTCAACTCGTTCAGGTCACGGTTGTCGAACCCATCGAAACCAATCTCCTTGAGAATCTTGACCTGCTCTTCAACAGACGCCGGGCCGGCGGTCTCCATGCTGTTCTTGAAGGCGAAGAACGGGTTGGGTAGCCCGCCCGTTGTCTCCGCTCCGCAGGCCAGCACCACGGCAATTGTCAACAGGCCGACAAGGAGCATCCTTCTGATTTTCATGGCGTATTCTCGTTCCGAAGGCCTATCCCTTCATCCAGTCACCGCGAATTGGGCGATCGAGCAACGCATTCGCCTCGACGTCGTCCCCGAACCGTTCTGCATCCGGGTCCCATGCAAGCTTGCGGCCCACCTGAATGGCGATATGCGCGATCTGGCCCATCGAGCATGTCCGATGCCCGATCTCGGCATCCGCCATAACCGGCTTGCCCGTGCGGATGCCGTAGATGAAATCTTCCTTGTCCGCCCGTTGAGGCAGGCGGATATCCCCTTCCTTGGGTTTTGTACGGCGAAGCGTCTCTGAACTTGCGGTGATGCCCTCCTTGAAATCCTTGCCCGTGAACCACGTGCCCTGAACCCACCCGTCTTCGCCTTCGAACCGGACGTATGGGGCGTCCCCCGTTGCGTAGTCTACGGTCACGCCGTCCGCGTACCGGAACCGCGCCTTGAAATGCAGCAGGACGTCCCACAGGCCCAAACCGGGCCCCGGATATTCGCCCGTACCCTCGACCTCAACCGGCCCCGTACGTTCGGAACCGTGTGCCAACTGCAACACGTCGAGCAGGTGCGCGCCCCAGTTGGTGATCATGCCCTCGCACGTATCCCGGCACCGCATCCAGCCGGGGCGGCCGAGCTCCTTGCGCGGGTGGACGCGGTCGAGCGTGTAGGGTTTCATCGGCGCCGGACCCAGCCACATGTCGTAATCCAACTCGTCGGGCACGGGCGCGGGCGTGGGATCGCCGCCCGGCTCATCGCCGGTCGGCACGATTACGACCGCGCGCTCGAGCCGGCCGATGTACCCGTTGACAACCAGTTCAGCTACCCGGTGCATGTAAGCATTTGACCGGCACTCGCTGTCCGTCCGGAACACGATTCCCTGTTTCTTCACGGCATCGGCCAGCACGCGCCCTTCCGCGACCGACAACGTCAGCGGCTTCTCGCAGCTCACGTGTTTGCCCGCACGGACCGCCGCCAATGAAATCGGGATGTGCCAGTGGTCGGGCGTACTGACCATGACGGCGTCGACGTCGTTGAGGGCGATGACTTCCCGCCAATCGCGGTACGCACGGCAATCCGTGTTGCCGTAGTGCTTGTCGACTTCCGCCTTGGCCCCATCGAGCCGCCACGCGTCCACGTCGCACACGGCGGTCACGATCGTATCTTCGGAAACGAGGAAGGCGGGCAGGTTCGCATGCCGCGCCTGGCGCCCCATGCCGATCATCGCCACCGTAATCCGATTGGACGGTGCGCTCGCCCCGAAAACCGACGCCGGCACGATCAGCGGGAAAACGGCCCCGGCCGTGCACCCGAGCATTTGGCGGCGCGATATGCGCGCGTGTCTTCTTCTCATCGCAATGTTCCTTTCCGGCGGCACAGCCGCAACTCAAGGGGCCGGTGAGGCCTAGCTCCTGCTCGACCGCGCTCCTTGGCATAAAGGCCGCTTCTTAGCGCGCCTTGTGGGAGGTGTCCCGATGTGGTTACTCCACAACAAGCGGAAACTGGCCTGAACTCTTCTCTCCTTTGGGATTCGTGACGGTAAGGATGACCGTATATTTTCCAGGCGTCTTATAGGCATGCTCGGCGCGCGGGTCTTTAGACTTGTCGCCGTCGCCAAAATCCCACTGCGCCTTTTTTACCAGCGGCATGTATTTCACCGAGTAGCCGAAAACAAACGGCGGGGCGATCGTCACGGGCATCCGGCCCGCCGGTGCGATCACCACGTTCCGGATGTCGAAAAACTCCGGTTTCCCCGCCTCGAGCGTGAGGCCGTCGGGTGCGGGCGCGATTTTGATTGGGCTGACGCCCGCGATAATATCTGCGGCGGCGCGGATACTTTCCCCATACCGGCCCTGGTCGCAGTAGGCCAGCAGGATCGCGTCGGCCTCAACCAGTTGCGGCAGGTTTTTGGGGTAGCCGAGCAGCAGAACGACCACGCGCACGCCTTTGGCCTTGAGCTCGCTGATGACGCGGGCTTCTCCGAACGATTTGCGCATCCCCGTAAAAATGCAGACCACCGTGCGCACCCCTTCCGCGTAGCGGGCGATGCGGTCAACCTCGAAATCCTCGATCTCCCCGAGATGGCGCGCGGTCTGGATGGACTGCTGAAGAATGGGTTTCATATATTCTTCGAGCGCACCCGCCATCAGGTCGACGCCGATCACGCCGGTGACGCCGATCGGCATCGAACGCTCTTTCGAGAGCGGCAGCACGTGGCCCGCGTTCTTGACGAGCGTGATCGAGTTGCGCTCGATCGCGTACGCCTCGTTTGCGACCTTTTTCTTTTCGAGCGCATCGGCCTTTTTGCGCTCGGGAACCGGCCGCGCGCTGAGGTGGTGCGCCCGCTTCAGCGTGAGGATGCGCCGGACCGACTCCTCGAGCCGGGCCGCCGGGATCTGCCCATTTTGCACGGCCTGCGCCACCGATTCCGCGCCGCGCAGCACCTTGTCGCTGCCGGCCCAGTAGATCATGTCGGCGCCCGCCTCGAGCGCCATCACGGCGGCCTGCGCCGGGTCGATGTTGCGGCCGATATCGGACGAGTCAATCGGCCCGGCCACGATGACGCCGCCAAACTTCAACTCCTCGCGCAGCAGTCGGTAAACCTCCGGCGAGAGGCTGGCGGGCAGGCTTTGCGCGTTGATTGTCGGCACAAGCGTGTTGGCCACATGCACGACGGGCGCGCCCGCGTCGATGGCCGCCTTGTACGGGAGCAACTCGCGCGACGCCAGTCGAGGCCGCGGCGTAAGCAGGGCCGCGGGCGCACGCTCGCCCCGGTCGTTCCCGCCGCCGGGGAAACCCGTGGGCGCCGGGATGATGTCGCCGGCCAGCAGCGTCTGGATGACCGCGACGCCGGCCTGCGCGGTAAACGCGGGGTCGCTGCCAAACGTGTTGGTGACGTTCGGCGCGTCGGGCATCGTAGGCGCCAGTTCGAGCGACGGGCCCAGGTTCATGTTAAAACCCATCGCGGTGAGGTGCTGCGCGAGCATCTCGGCGAGCCCCTCGGTCGCGGGCATATCGGCGACCGCCCCAAGGCTCAGCAGCGACGGCAACTGCGCAAACCTCACCGGCAACCGCTCCTCGGACTGCGTCATCTGGTACAGGTCCGACGCGATGAACAGCGGAATGCCCTTCTCGAACTCGACGTGCCGTATCGACCGCAGCGTCTTGACGTAATCCGCCGCCTGGTTCGGCGAGATGACCGCCGAAATGACCACCCCGCCCGGCACGCAACGCTTGAGCATCTCCCGGTCCGTATTATTCGGCCCTTCAAAACCCAGCATCGTCACCAACATGATCTGGGCGACACGCTCGCGAAGATCGAGCAACTCGAGCTTCGAATCGATCAGTTCCGCGTCGGTTTTTGGAGGAGCGGCGGCCGGTTTTTCTTCCGCGATCGGCGAGGCCGGTTTCGCCGCGAAATTGTTCGCGGCAACGGCTGCCGGCGCCGCAAACACGGCCAGGATTGCCAGTAAAGAAGTCAGGGGGACTGTAGAAACCATTGAGCCCGTTGCCCTTCAAAAGATTCTGACAAACAACTGGCGGCAATTGTAGCAGACAATAGACGCAAACCCTATTCGGCCCATTGGTTCCATTTGTCCCATTTGCCCCATGGGTCCCATTGGTCCCATCGAAAATGCTAAACTCTACCCGCAGGAGACCGCTCTCATGAAGATCACCATATTCAACAGCAGCCCGCGGACCGACCGCGGAAACACCCACGCTATCGCCTCCGAGTTTATGGCGGGCGCGCGCGACGCCGGCGCCGAAGTCGAGAATGTTTTCCTGGCGCGATGCACAATCAAACCGTGCCAGGGGTGTTTTGCCTGCTGGAAGGTCACGCCCGGCGTGTGCTCCATCAAAGACGACGTAGCGCCGCTGCTCGACAAGCTGCGCAACTCCGATGTCGTCGTGTTTGCCACGCCCCTCTACGTCGACAACGTCTCCGGCATCATGAAACTTTTCATGGACCGGCTGATCCCGCTGGCCGATCCCCATTTTTCCAAAGACGAGCACGGCGAGTGCCGCCATCCATCGAGAAACCCGCAGCACATCCCCAACATCGTGGTCATTTCCAACAGCGGGTTCCCCGAGCAAAGCCATTTCCAGGTGCTCCGCCTGCTGTTCCGCCGGATATCCGCAAACCTCCATTCCAAGGTCGTTGGCGAAATATACCGCGGCGCCGGCGAAATGTTTTCAAGCAAGAACCCACTGGCGGCCTTCCTGCTTCGGCCGTACCGCAAATTGTTGCGCAAGGCGGGCCGCGAACTCGTCCAAACCGGCCAAATCTCCGATCAAACCGCCGCCGCACTCGAAAAACCCATCATCTCCGACGCCCTATACATCCGCAACGCAAACAAAAACTTCGACAAAGCCCTCCGAAAAATCGACCGCTGATTCAGCGCGGGGCAGGCGCGGGCACCTTAACCGCGCCTGCTACCGGCAAATGCGACTCAGGCGCATGTCACTGCGCCGCGTTCTCCACGGGGTGTCTGACAGCATCCAAGCGGGGGCATTTTCTGCGCTGTAGGCGCAAAAGAAAATAGGCCGGGGCAACGCCCCGGTGAAGCGGATTCCAAAGGGGATCATCCTGAAGGGATGGCAGGAAACCTGCAATTGTCATCCGTCCTCCTTCCGCCCATTCAGGGCGGTCGTTTTGGGGCGGGCGCTCCTTCACCGGGGCGTTGCCCCGGCCTATTTCCTGTCACGCTTTCAGCGTAATCACAACATGGGAATCCCGCTGAGGCACGTCCAACCCACTACCCTTTGCAGAGCACCTCAAAAAGAATTGGCTAATGGATCGCCGATTAAGCTATTATTAGGCTAATGGCTGGGAGATCATACCATGGCTCCTCTCACAATATCGCGGTTGCGCAATGTGGACGTCCCGGTTGCGACCGCCTGGCTGCTGGCCGATTGCATGGAAGCGCGCGGAAAGCAGGACCTCTGGGTACGTCAAAAGCCCGCCGTCCTCGATGTTCTCCGCGAGCAGGCCGTAATACAGAGCGTCGAGTCCTCCAACCGGATCGAAGGCGTTACCGTAGCGCAAGACCGGCTCAGGCCTGTCGTTGTGGGAAAAGCCAAACCGCGCGACCGATCCGAGGAAGAACTCGCGGGGTATCGCAAGGCGCTGGACTGGATTTTCTCGCAAAAGACTGCCGTATCGGTCGAGCCGGGGGTGATTCTCCGCCTTCACTCGATGGCGCAAGGCGGTTTTTCCGGCGATGCGGGCAAGTGGAAGGAACGAAACAACGAGATCGTCGAGTTCAACGCCCGAGGCGAACGGCGTGTCCGGTTCATCCCGGCATCCGCAAAGGAAACGCCCCGCCTGATTCACCGGCTGTGCACAGAATACACAACCGCCATTGAAGAAAAGTCGGCCCCGCCGCTGCTCGTCATCGCAACCGCCGTCTTCGATTTCCTATGCATCCACCCGTTTCGCGACGGCAATGGCCGCGTGTCCCGCCTGCTCACCACGCTCCTCCTGCAGCAACAGGGATTCATCATCGCCCGATACGTCAGCCTCGAACGCCTCATCGAAGAGACCAAAGACCGCTACTACGAAGTCTTGGCCGAATGCTCGTTGAACTGGCATCAAGGGCGGAATGAGATAGTGCCTTGGTGGAACTATCTGCTGACCATTATCCGAAGGGGCTACCAAGAGTTCGAACGGCACGTCGAGACAACACAAGCACCCGCTAAAACCGACATCATCCGCGAAACCGTCATGTCCCAAACCGCCCCATTCACCCTCGCCGACATCGCCGCCCAATGCCCATCCGTCAGCCCGCAAATGATCAAAAAAGTCCTCGCCGACCTCAAACAACAGGGCCTCGTCCAACTCACCGGAAGAGGCCGCGGCGCACGGTGGAGTGCAATCTGAAACCGCCCTTGTCAATTCGATCGGTAGGAAATGCAGATGGAAACGTGATATGCTGCAAATGGACGAAGCATCCGGGGATAACCTATGAAAGAAAAGCCACCAAAAGGCAAGAGGCGCAACAATACAAAGAACGCCAAACATGCTGTTGCTCGAGAAACACACCCAGTTTTCGGGCGGGACAAATCAACGTTTCAGCCCTTTTACCATACAAGCCAAGGAGCCATGTACTTAGGAGATTCGCTCCGACTCTTGCAGGACGACCTGCCAGAGAAGTGCGTGGATCTTATTGTTACAAGTCCTCCGTTCGCGCTTGTCAGGAAAAAGGGTTACGGAAATGTGGACGCCGAACGTTACGTGGAGTGGTTTAAACCTTTTGCCGAAGGTTTCCGCCGGGTCTTGAAGCCAAGTGGTTCTCTTGTGATAGACATAGGCGGGGCATGGAATTCGGGGACACCGACGCGTAGTCTTTACCATTATGAACTTCTCATCATGTTGTGCCGACACGGTGGTTTTCATCTGGCCCAGGACTTTTTCTGGTGGAATCCAGCCAAATTGCCGTCTCCAGCAGAGTGGGTAACCGTTCGACGCATTCGAGTCAAAGACGCGGTAGACTTTGTATGGTGGTTATCACCTTCACCTTGGCCGAGGGCTGACAATCGCCGTGTGTTGACTCCATACAGCGAGGCAATGAAGGGGTTGCTGAAGAACGGCTACCGCGCCAAGTTGAGGCCCAGCGGCCACGATATCAGCGACAAGTTCAGCGTGGACAATGGGGCGGCCATTCCGCCGAATTTATTGGCGATTCCGAACACAGAGAGCAACTCATATTACCTGCGTTACTGCCGTGACAATGGGCTTGCACCACACCCTGCGCGTTTCCCTGCTGAACTCCCCGAGTATTTCGTGCGAATGCTCACTGACCCAGGCGATCTAGTCTTGGATCCTTTTGCAGGCAGTTGTGTGACGGGTGAAGTGGCTGAAAGATTAGGACGCAGGTGGTTATGCGCCGAATTGGTTGGCGACTATCTAAAAGGGGCCATTGGTCGGTTCAGTGAGCCGGCGAAAAAGCCTGTGCAAGTAGATTTGTTTGGGCGGACTCGTCCCTCCAATGGGGAATCAGCCTATCGGATCTTTCGTCCGGGCGCTTTGTGGGACGACAAGAATCCTACCCCGTTACAAGCAGATGGCAGGCAGAAGAGGAGCCGTCCAACTTCAGAAACGGACGAGTAGAACTATAATGCCGTTGTCGGATTCTCTTGCGGAAGGGAGCACTTATGCCAGCGACACAACCACGCTTTCTTGTTGAAGCCATTGAAGATGCAATTGAAGCATCGGGGCATTCGGCGCTTCCAATCTCTTTGGAACGGCAGCATCCGCGGAAGTTTATCGTTTCCTCGCCGGATGGAAATCAGATTCTTCTATGGGTTTACGCTTGGACCCTCACCCACGGTGGCCGCCCATCGCTTCCACGGGAATACCGCATCCAGATGACCTCGGTGGCATCGCCGCTCAACCTCAATCCGCAGGGTCCGACTATTCTGATCGGTTACGAACCTAGCTTGAAACTTTTTGCCGGGTTCGATCTTAAGCGTCACAGTACGTTCACTACGGGATCGCCGTCTGTTCAGATAGACATAGACGTGTTGCACACTGCGCTGCAGCATGGTTTAGCGTTTGGCCGCAAGGCAAACGATGAGGTCGCCATCGGTATTCGTCCCGATCAGTTTATGGATTATGTGCATACCGCCAACGAGCTTCACGCCTGCGGTCGCAAGGTGAATACATTTCGTCTGTTGAGCAAGGCTTCGGCGCTTGCCCCAATTTCCGAGCAGGAATTGGAGGCCCTCCCGACACAACGCAAGAGGATCATTCAGACCGTTACCCGCCTCTCCCGCAAAGCCAATTTTCATCAGCAGGTGCTCGCTGCTTACGGAAACCGTTGCGCAGTGACGCGGATGCAACTCCGGCTGGTGGAGGCGGCTCACATTTTGCCCGTTGGCGCGCCTGGAAGTGCAGATGACGTGCGAAACGGCATTGCACTATCTCCCACGTACCACCGCGCCTACGACACTGGATTGATCTACCTTGATGAAAACCACGCCATGCGCGTAAATCCCGAAAAGGAATCGGGGCTACTCCAATTGAGACTTGAAGGAGGCTTGGCGGAATTCAAGGCCACACTGGGAAAGATTCATCTGCCTCCAGACCAGCGGCAGCACCCTGATCTCAAATTCATCCGCAAGGCAAATCGGTATCGTCAAATAGCCCGCGACTAGCACCCTTATGGGTTACGGGCATTTTTCCCAAACTCGCACCCAATGCGAGAACCGCCTCTCTCACGGCGCCAAGGGCGCGACTCAACTGAGCAACTCAAAGGAGTCCCGTCAGTGTTCTTGTGGGCGTTAAGAAAATCTTTGAAGTTCTGGAGAAGGTTGTTTTCACTCGTATATTTCTGAAGGAAGTCAATTGTTATTGACACTTCGGAATAGTCTTCAGCAACGCACGACTAACGCTGCTGTTCATCTCGGTCCAGTTTTGTGGCCTTTTTCACCACGCGGGTAGAGGGCGGGTCCAAACCTAACAGGGCGATGAGTTCGCGCGGTTTAGCGAGTTTGTTGTTGATGGCGGTGGTGTTGAATTGGATTTCGGTGAGGGCGCCGGCGGGTTTGGCGTCGAGTGTGGTGATGAGTGGGCGGATGTTGATTTTGCTGATCTCGCGGGTCTGGCTGCGGCCCTGGGGTTTGCCTTTTCTTTCGACGATGAGTTCGTGTTTGGCGAGCAGGTTGTCGATCCGGCGCTGCATCTCGCCAGCGTCTTCTTTCGTGTACAGCGCATAATCGAAGCCGGTGACCGCGCTCATCAGCGATGGGGTAGCCAGCGGCACTTGTTCCGCGGCGTAGACGTGGAAGCCGGGCGGCACCGTGGCGCGGACTCTGTCGGCGAGTTCAAGTGGGTCGACTTTTTCGCGGAGGACGACGTCCATGTAATCGGCTTCGGATTCCTCGCCGACGGGCGGTGCGGTGGCGAACGTGACTTTGGGGTGGGCGTGAAAACCTTGCGAGTAGGAGAGGGGCGCCCCCGCCCTGCGGAGCGTGCGGGCCCAGGCGCTCATCATTTCGAGGTTCGAGAGGAACCGGGCCTCGTCGAGCCGGCCAATCTGAAACCGGACCCGTTGCGCGGGCGGCGGTTCGGCGAGCGTCGGCAGGGGTACGAGCACCTGCCTGGCCTCATCTTTTTCCGCTTCGCGATATTGCGACCACATTTCTAGGCACAACCCGCGCTCGTCGTCGCGGACGCCGCATTGGCTGCACCGGCCCGTCCTGCAATCGACCGTTTCCTCGAGCGCCATGGCGCGGTCGCGCTCGTCTCGCAGCCAGTCTTTCGAGACGAGTGCGTCGATGTGGTCCCACGGCAGCGGCGCCTCGGGGTCGCGCGCGTCCAACGCCTGCTCGACACTGTAGCCGGTCTCATCGATCGCGGCCAGCCATGCGTTGAAATCGAGCAACTCCGACGACGAATCGAGCCGCGCACCGTTTCCATACGCCGCTTCGATCAACCCGGCCGCGTCACTGCCCGCCCGCGCCAGCAACCCTTCGATGAACGTCGACTCGGGGTCGTGCCGCCCGTACTTGATGCCGGGGTTGCGCTTGAAACCCCGTTCGAGGATCTGCTGCCGCCGCCGGACCTCGTCGATCGAGATCTGTGCCTCCCACTGGAACGGTGTGAACGGTTTCGGGACAAATGTCGAGATCCCCGTGAAAATCCTGGCCCGCCGGTTGATCGACTTGCCCCGAGACAGCAGCCGCAGGCACAGGTCCGGTATAGCCTCGACGTCCTCATCGGTCTCGGTGGGCAGACCGATCATGAAATACAACTTGATATGCTGCCACCCGCGTTTGAATGCCTCCCCGGCCACTTCAAACAGTTCCTCTTCATCAAACCACTTGTTAATCACCGCCCGCAACCTCGGCGTGGCGGCCTCCGGCGCGAACGTGAGCCCGCTGCGCCTCATCCCCGTGACCGCGTCGGCCACGTCGATGCTGAACGTATCCAGCCGCAGGGACGGCACGCTCACCGCCACGTTGTCCCGTTGCGCACGCACCGTCGCGTCGCGCAGCAGCGACCGCACGCCGGGGTAGTCGCACGTCGACAGCGATACCAGCGACACCTCCTCGTAGCCGGTGGCCTGGATGAGCCGGTCCATGAGGCCGGCGATATTTTGCCGCGACCGGGCGCGAACGGGCCGCGTCGTTACGCCCGCCTGGCAGAACCGGCACCCGTGCGTGCAGCCCCGCATGATCTCGAGGCCGATCCGGTCGTGGATGAGTTGGGCGTACGGCACGATGTATTCCGCGGGAAACTCGGCCAAATCGAGATCAGCCTCGATACGGCGTACCACCTTCTGGCCGTCTGGGACGCCACCCGTCGCGCTTCTGAGCGCGCTTTGTGGGTGGTGTCCCAATTTTGGCACTTCATAAAGCGTGGGCACATACACGCCCCGCAACCGCGCCATTGCCTCGAGCAGTTCAGTCCGCGGCCCGCCACGCTTCTCACGCGCCACCTCCGCAACCTCGACAATGGCCTGCTCACCATCGCCGATCACCAAAAAGTCGAAAAACGCCGCCATCGGCTCGGGGTTGATTGCGGCCGGCCCGCCCGCGAACACGATCGGGTGCGATTCGTTCCGGTCCGCCGCGCGCAACGGGATGCCGGCCAGGTCGAGAATGTACAACACCGACGTGTAGGTCAGCTCGCTCTGCAACGAGAACCCCAGCATATCCATCGCGCCGAGGGGGTCTTTCGATTCGAGCGCGAACAGCGGCAACCCGCGCCCACGTAGCGCCTCCGCCATATCCGGCGCGGGCGCGTAGGCCCTTTCCGCCCAGCACCACGGCAGCTTGTTCAGGATCGCGTAGAGGATGTGGACCCCGAGGTTGCCCAAGCCAAGGTCGTACAGGTCCGGGAACACGAGCGCCACCCGCAACTCGACGTCCCGCGGGTTTTTGTGGACCGAATGAAGCTCCGACCCGAGGTACCTCGAGGGTTTCGTGATGCTCGGGAAGATTTCGGTGTCGAGGCGTTCTTTAAGATTCATGCGGCTCAATTGTGATGCGGGCGTCCCGCCTGCACCCTTTCAGACGGTCGTATCCACCATCTTTGGCGGAAACCGGGTTTGGACGTAGGCGTCGATCGCTTCGCGGAACGCGGTCCCGATCTGGTCGGGCGTACCGGTGAGCGTCATCGTGTGATTGCCGTCGACGTACACCGGGCATTTGGGCTCCTCGCCGGTCCCCGGCAGGCTGATGCCGATATTGGCGGACCGCGACTCGCCCGGCCCGTTCACGATGCAGCCCATCACGGCCAGCGTGAGCGTCTCGACGCCAATATATTTGTACTTCCACTCGGGTATTTTGTCACGGACGTACGCCTCCGTCTCCTCGGCCAGCGCCTGGAAAAACTGGCTCGTCGTGCGGCCGCACCCGGGGCACGCCGTCACGCTCGGCATAAACGACCGCAGCCCCAGCGACTGCAAAATCTCGCACGCCGCGTAGACCTCGTCACGCCGGTCGCCGCCAACCCGCGGCGTCAGCGACACCCGGATCGTGTCCCCGATCCCTTCGGCCAGCAGCACGCCGATCGATACCGCCGACCACACCAAGCCTTTGATGCCGATCCCGGCCTCCGTAAGGCCCAGGTGGAGCGGCTGATCGGTTTGCCGGGAGAGTTCGCGGTAGAGGCTGATGAGATGGCGCGGCGTCGAGCTTTTGCACGATATGATGATCCGGTCCTTGCTGACGCCGTTCTCGATGGCGAGCCGCGTCGATTCGAGCGCGGAAAACATCATGCACTCGTTCATGACTTCCTCAGACGATTTCCCGAGGCTTTTCTGGGTATTCTCGACCATTTTGAGCATGACGAGATCTTTGTTCAGCGACCCGATGTTGACCCCGATGCGGAGCGGCTTGTCATTGTCCGCGGCGATTTGGCAAATCTGCGCGAAATTCTTGTCGCGGGCCACCCCGGCCCCGACGTTGCCCGGGTTGATCCGGTACTTGTCGAGGGATTGAGCGCATTGCGGGTACTTGGCCAGCAGCCGGTGACCATTGTAATGAAAATCCCCGATGATGGGCGCCTTATATCCGGCGTCGCGAACACGGCGGACGATAGGTTCGACGACGACGGCGGCTTGTTCCGTATTGACCGTGATCCGCACCAGCTCCGAGCCCGCGTCCGCCAATTGCATAATTTGGGTGGAGGTGACGTCGACGTCGGCGGTTTCGGTATTCGTCATGGATTGGACGGCAATGGGCGCGCCGCCCCCTATCAGGACGCTTCCGACTTTTACGCCCACCGTATCCCTGCGGACAACTGCTGACATCATATCCTCCGGAATTTCGATGCCGGCCAGCCTCGTTGGCACGGCATCTGTCGCTCTAACGCCCCGCTCCAGGGCCTTTATGCCGCGCGGGCAACCCAATCTGCCTATTGTACACGCTGCGCATCGGCTTTTGTAGGCGCGGACGTCTCGCCCGCGCCGTCCAGACCGCAGGCTGATATTAACGCTAAAGGCAACGGTTTACCTCTGCCTATCGTAGTCAATGGGCATTTACCAATGCCGCGCGGCGGAGTCGTTGACGGTGCGGCCGATACCACGCGCGCCTACGGGACTTGAAAATCCCTCGGGGTTTCCGGTAGAGTCGGTAGGTGACGTCAGGGATAAGTGCGTAGCAGGAGGCGCACGTTCAGAAGTGTGCAAACCGGCCGGGAAACCGGTGCCGCGGGGGGTGCCGCGGGGGTAGCCGTTTTCCGCGAACGCCGCGTTTAGTGGCGTGTAAGTCGGCCGGGTGTCCCGTCGCAGATTAACTCAGTGGCGGCCTATGAGGTTTATGGCTCGCATGAGGCTCATGGCTCGCATGAGTATGGAGAACGTATGGCATCCCTCATTGAAGACGTGCTGTCGATCGAGAGCCAGGCCAACGACATCATAGCCAAGGCCCATTCTGACGCCAAGGCACTCGATAAATCGGCCCAGGCGCAGATCGAACAAGTGGCAAGCGAGATCCAGGCGCGGACGGCACAGCGAGGCGAAGCGTACCGGCGCGAAGCCGAGCAGAAACACCAGGCCGCGCTCGCCGCCGAGAAGAAAGAGTCCGCGCGCCGGCTTTCGTCGCTCGATGGTCTCGATGCGCGGCTGATAGAGAAGCTTTCCGGTTTGGTAGTGGCGGAGTTTCGCAAGCGCTGATATGGCCATAGACAAAATGAAAAAGGTGACCGTGGTTTGCCCGGTCACATGCAGCCACCGGCTCGTGAACACGCTTCACGGCCTTGGAATCGTCGAATTGACCGACGCGCTCGCCCAGTACGAGCATCCCGCCGCCACGCTCAAACGCGAAGAAGCCTCCACCGAAGACTGCGACCGCGAACTGCAGAAGGCAAATCTGATCCTGGGTTTGTTGGACGTATTTGTCCCCGTCCAGCAGTCGTTTGTCCAGGGGCTGGTAAACGTTCCGCTCATCATCGAGCCTCGGGAACTTGACGAGGCGCTCCACAAATTCGATCTGGAAAAGCATTATATCGAGGCTTCCGAATTGGACGACATCTATCGCCGCGCTGAACGGGCGCGCGGCGATGCCCAAAACCAGATCAAAGACCTGCTGAGGTTTGAGAACCTGTCATTCCGTATCGGCGACCTGACGAAGCCCAAGCGCTGGAAGCTCCTGTATGGGCAAATCACCCCAAAATCGCTCCACGCCATGGAAGCCGACGAAAAGGCCCGCCAACTGCTCGCCTGGGAACCTGCGGCCCCAGGTCAGGCCATGCGCAAGAACGGATCCGGCACGATGCCGGCTGCAAGAAAAGGCGAGCCCGTCCGTCTCATCGTGGCGTGCCTCAAACAGGATGAGCCGGAGGCGCGGGCAATGCTCGCCTCCTACAGTTTCGAAGAAGTCGCCCTGCCTGACCTGCCGGGCACCGTCCGCGATCACATGCGCGAACTCAAAGAAGACCTGGCATCGCTCGACACCCAAATAAAAGAAATCCAGGCAAAGGTCAAAGGAATGGCGCACCTGCGCCGCACCCTGCAGGTCTTGAAAGCGTTCTGGGATAACCGACGCCAACTCGCCACCGCACGCGCAAACACCGTCAACAGCCAATGGGCACACCTCGTCACCGGCTACGTGCGCGAACACGATGCCGCGAGGCTCGAAGAGACCATAAAGCGCGAGTTCACCTCGGCTTCGGTGATTCTTGAAGACCCCGTCGAGGGCGAGGACGTCCCCATCAGTCTCACGGTTGCCCCCATGGTCAAGCCGTTGCGCATGCTCGTGAACCTCTTCGGCCTTCCCCCCTACAAGGCCTTCGACCCCTCCCCGTTCCTCTTGGTCAATTTCTACATTTTCTTCGGGATCTGTTTCAGCGACGTGGGCTACGGCCTGATGCTGACAGCGCTCGCCATTTACATCATGACCAAGACGCGCGCCTACGAGGGCGTCTACGTCTTTGCAAAATTGTTGTTGTTCGCCGGGGTGTCCACAATAATTTTCGGGGGTCTGCTCGGCTCCTTCTTCGGCGACTTATGGCAGCCCAAGTACCTGGGCGAGGGCAATATCCTCCTATTGCTAATGGAGAACGTCAAGCAACTCGATCCCCTCGAACGCCCGCTGATCGCCCTCCTGCTGGCGATCGGGATCGGCATTCTCAACCAGTTCTACGGCATTGCCCTGAAAATGTACAACGCCCTCAAGAACAAAGATACCGCGACGGCCATGTTTGACGCCCTCCTTTGGCTCATCATCCTTCCCGGATTCGTTATCCTCATAGCCTCCGCGTTCGTCGAGGTGCCTCCCACTGTCCTCAAAGCCGGAATCGGCCTGTTCGCCGTTGGAGCCGTCGGCCTGGTTCTGACACAGGGGCGGTCGGCGAAGGGTCTTGTGGGCCGGTTTTTCGGCGGGTTGGTAAGCCTCTACGGTATCGTCGGCACCTATGGCCTCACCGCGTTCATCGGCGACACCATGTCGTATTGCCGCCTCTTGGCGCTTGGCCTGACGACGTCGATCGTGGCCCTCTCGTTCAACGTGATGGCGGGGCTGCTCCGCGAGACCCCCTACGTCGGGATGCTCCTTTTTGTGTTGGTGTTGGTGGTTGGTCATATATTCAACTTTGCCATAAGCGTGTTGGGTGCCTTTGTGCACTCGATGCGCCTGATTTTTGTGGAGTTTTTCGGCAGGTTTTACGAGGGCGGCGGCCGGGCGTTCAAGCCGTTGTCATTCGATAGCGCGGCGGCCATTCTCAAGAGGCCGGCGCAGTAACGGGAAGAAGGTTAAACGGAATCGCGTCCGAGGGGCGCCGCGCCGGAATGGCGCCGCGCCGGGACGGCGCGCCACATCGGCAACGAAGACGGAGGTTCAGCATGGATCCATTGGCGGTTGAAATAGGTCGGGGGCTGGCAATAGCCGGCGCAGGGCTCGCGGTCGGCATGGGCTGCGCGGGTTCGGGCAAAGGGATCGGCGTGGCGTCGCAAGCGGCAACCGGGGTGCTGAGCGAGAAGCCCAATCTATTCGGGCAGATCCTCGTGCTGGTCGCGCTTCCCGGCACCCAGGGCATCTACGGGTTTATTACCGCGATCCTGATCTTCATGTACTCCGGTCTGATCAACGGCACCTACATGGTGGCGCCCAACACGGGCGTGGCCCTGCTCGTGCTCGGGTTCGGGGTCGGCCTCGCGCTGTACACGTCCGCCGTCTGGCAGGGTGAAGCCTCCGCGGCCAGTATTTCGCTGGTCGCGCGCCGCGCCGAAGAGTTCGGGCGCGCGATCCTGTTCCCCGCGCTGGTCGAGACCTATGCCGTTATCGCCCTGCTGGCCGGCATCCTGTCCATCATCTGGCTTACCAACCAGGCTCCGGGCACCAACATCTTGCAGTATATACAGGCGGTTCAATAAATCGCGCCTGCGCGAAGGGTAAAAAGACATGGGTCTTGAAAACATCAGCCGGTCCGTGCTGGAAGCCGCCCAAAAGGAGGCCGAGCACATCCTGAAGGCCGCACGCAAAGCCGCCGACGAAAAAGTCGCCGCGGCCAGCGCCGCCGCCGAGCAGAATGCCGAGCGCCGCTATCAGTCGGCCGCCCGCACCATCGAAGACGACTTCGCCCGCCAGATTATCCAGTTCCGCGGAGTTGCCAACAAGGAAATCCTGGTTAAGAAAAACATCCGGATGCGCGAAGTCTTCGATGCAGCAAAAAAACAGATCCTCGCCTTCCCCGAAACGGAATACGCCGGCATCATGCGTCCCCTGCTGGAGCAATCGGTCGGGGAGGATGCGGGGATGGTGCGCGTACACCCGGGCGATGAAAAGGTCTTCGCCCAACTGCTCGCGGAACTGAACCAAAAGCGCGCCGCCACCGCCCAAATCAAAATCGATACGGCAAAGCCGCTCGAAGAACGCGGCGGGTTTATGTTCATTGGCGAATCGTATGAAATTGACCAGACGCTGGCGACCCTGCTGGCGGATATCGAGCGCGAACTTGCGCCGCGGATTGCGGCTCAACTGTTTTCCGAATAGGCAAAGGGCTTGCGGTGATCCGGTTAAGTGAAGAACAGCACGATTGGGGCTTCGCCAGCGGCCGCGTCAGCGTCCTCGAAGGCCGGCTCGTGTCCACGGAGTTTTTCCAGGCGCTCGTGGCCATCGACCAGTCCGACGACCTGCTGCACAGGCTCCAGGAAACCCAGATGCGCGAGTACCTCGCGCCCGGCGCCACCTGGGAAGACTGGAGCGCCATCACCGACACCTACTTCTGCGACCACGTCGCATCGCTCCGGAAAGATTGCCCCGAACCCACCGTGTCGGACCTGTTTTCTTTGTCCAACGACTACATCAACCTAAAGCGGGCCCTCCTCAACCTGGGTTCGTACCCGATGGCGTGCGGCGCGTTCACCGAAGGACTGCTGGCATCCGTGGCCGCGGGCAACCTCGGCGCGCTGCCCCGCGAAGTCAGAGAACCGCTGACCCAGTTCGGCGGCGGTTTTGCAGCCGACCCCAACACGCGGCTGGCGCTGGACATCGTCCTGGACGGGGCGTACCTCCGGCAGGCGCTCGCGCTCGGCGGCAAGCTCGGCGTGCCGCTGATCCAGTCGTGGCTCGGCGAGATGACCCTCGCGCGGGCCGTCGTGGCCCTCTGGCGGGCGGCGCGCGGCGGCGTGAACCTCCGGCTGTATCAGCAGCACTTCCTGCCCGTGGCGGAGCACAACGCCGTACTGAACGAGCTGATTACGTCCGGCGAACCCCACAACTGGGGCCCCATCATCCCCGGCGAGATCGGTGACCTCTGGGAGGAAGCCCAGCAGCTCGATGAAGACGAGCAGATCATGCGGTTCGGCGTGCTGATGTACAACCGGCTCACCGTGATTGCCCGGCGCGGCCGGCTGCAGACCATGGGGCCCGAGCGCGTGTTTGGATATCTCTGGGGCCTGCTGGTCGAAATCTACAACCTCAAGCTGATTATCAACGGGCGGCTGAACGGGATCGACTCCGACCTGCTCAGGCGCCGCCTTCGGGAAGCGTATGTCTAGAGCGATAGCCGTAGGCGAAAAGACGTTCATATTGGGTTTCAAAGGCGTCGGGTTCGAGATCGAACCGGCGGAAAATGCCGAGGCGGTCGGCACGGTTCTGGGCGCGTTGTCGCGCGAACGCGATATCGGGCTCGTACTGCTCACCGAAACCATGGCCGCCGAAAACGCCGAGGCCGTCGCCAATTTCCGGCAGATGAACCCCGCTGCCATACTCACCGTGATCCCCACACACAAAGGAAGCGCGCGCGCCAGTTTCGAGGAAATGAGAAAGGCCGTCGAGCGATCCATCGGCGTGGACATGCTCGGTAAGGAATAAACACAAGGCCGGCTGAGACCGGCCCCACCGGACAAGGCGGAAAGATGAGCAAGATTCAAGGCGAGGTAGTCAAGGTATCGGGGCCGCTGGTGGTCGCGCGCGGGTTAACCGGTTCGCGCATGTACGAAATGGTGCGCGTCGGCGAGGCCCACCTTTTCGGCGAGATCATCGAAATCCGCGGCGACCACTATTCCATCCAGGTCTATGAAGAGACCGAAGGCATTGGGCCGGGCCAGCCCGTGTTTCCCACCGGCGAAAGCCTCAGCGTCGAGCTTGGCCCCGGCCTGATCCGGTCGATCTACGACGGCGTCCAGCGGCCGCTCGACGCCCTGTACCGCGATTTCGGCGACTACATCGTCCGCGGCGCCGAACGCCCCGCGCTCGACAGGTCCAAACAGTGGGATTTCGTGCCAACGAAAAAAGCCGGCGACGAGGTCGTCGTCGGCGACATCATCGGCACCGTCAAGGAAAGCAAGCTGGTCGTCCACAAAATCATGGTGCCGAACAACGTTAAAGGCAAACTCGCCAAAATCGGGCCCGTCACCGGCAACGTGGAAACCGAGGTCGCCGTGATCGAAACGGCCAACGGCAAAGTGCCCCTGACGATGGTTCAGCGTTGGCCGGTGCGCCAGGGCCGGCCCGTCAAGCAAAAGATGCCGCCCGTCGAGCCGATGGTGACGGGCCAGCGTGTCATCGACATGCTCTTCCCGCTGACCAAGGGCGGCACCGCCTGCGTGCCCGGCCCGTTCGGCAGCGGCAAGACCGTCGTCCAGCACCAGCTTGCCCGATGGTCGGACACGGACATCGTCGTGTACGTCGGGTGCGGCGAGCGCGGAAACGAAATGACCGATGTGCTCATGGAATTCCCCGAACTGAAAGACCCAAAATCCGGCGAGCCCCTGATGGAACGCACCGTGCTTGTGGCCAATACGTCCAACATGCCCGTGGCCGCCCGCGAAGCCAGCGTGTTCACCGGCATCACCATCGCCGAATACTTCCGCGACATGGGGTACTCGGTGTCGCTCATGGCCGACTCGACCAGCCGGTGGGCCGAGGCCATGCGCGAGATCTCCGGAAGGCTCGAAGAAATGCCCGGCGAAGAAGGCTACCCCGCATACCTGTCCTCGCGTATCGCCTCGTTCTACGAGCGCTCCGGTTACGTGAAATGCCTCGGCAACGACGACCGCGAAGGGTCCCTGACTGTCATCGGCGCCGTATCCCCCGCCGGCGGCGACTTCTCCGAACCCGTCGTGCAGGCCACGCTCCGCGTGGTGAAGGTGTTCTGGGGCCTCGACGACAAGCTGGCCTTCTCCCGCCATTTCCCCGCCATCAACTGGCTCACGTCCTACTCGCTGTACCAGGCCACCGTCGACAAGTATGCCACCGCGCAACTCGACAAAAACTGGGAAACCATGCGAAAGCGCACCATGGGCATCCTCCAGCGCGAAGCCGAACTCGAAGAACTCGTCCGCCTCGTCGGGATCGACGCACTCGCCGCCACCGACCGCTTGCTCATGCAGGCCGCAAAGATAGTCCGCGAAGACTTCCTCCACCAGAACGCGTTCGACGACCGCGATACCTACACGTCCCTGCCCAAACAGTTGCGGCTGCTGTCGGTGGTTTTGCACTACTACGATGCCGCGCGGCCCGCGCTCGAGCAGGGAGTCACGCTCAATCGGCTCCTGGCGCTGGGCGTTTTTGACGATATCGCCAAGGCCAAGCTTATTCCCGAAGACGCGCCCGAAAAGTTCGATGAGTTGAAAAAAAAGATTACAACCGAAATCGATCAACTGCCACGCCAATAGCAACAAATTGAGAAAAAGCTTTCAAAAAAGCACGGGGTGATCAAGTGGTTACCAGAGAATACCGCACAGCGACACAAGTCATCGGCCCATTAATCCTCCTCGAGGGAGTGGAAGGCGTCACGTACGGCGAACTCACCGACATCAAAATGCCCGACGGCAAGATGCGGCGCGGCCGTGTACTCGAAGTCAACGGCGACAAGGCCCTGGTCCAGGTGTTCGAAGGCACCAGCGGGATCGCGCCCGAGACTATCACCGTCAAGTTCCTCGGGAAAGGCATCGAACTGGGCATGTCCCACGACATGCTGGGCCGGGTGTTCGACGGGTTCGGCCGGCCCATAGACGACGGGCCGCCGATCATTCCCGAGAAATGGCTCAACATCAACGGCAACCCCATGAACCCCTACGCACGAGACTATCCCAACGAGTTCATCCAGACCGGCATCTCGACCATCGACCTGCTCAACACGCTCGTCCGCGGCCAGAAACTCCCCATCTTTTCAGGCTCCGGGTTGCCCCACGCCCGTCTCGCCGCACAGATCGCCCGCCAGGCCAAGGTGCTCAAAACCGGCGAGCGGTTCGCCGTGATCTTTGCCGCAATGGGCATCACCTTCGAGGAAGCCGAGTTCTTCATCGCCGACTTCCGCAGAACCGGCGCCATCGAGCGCGCCGTACTGTTCATGAACCTCGCCGACGACCCGCCCATCGAACGTATCGCGGTGCCCCGCATGGCCCTGACAGTCGCCGAGTACCTAGCCTACGAAAAAGACATGCACGTCCTCGTCATCCTCATCGACCTGACCAACTACTGCGAAGCGCTCCGCGAAATCTCCGCCGCACGAAAAGAAGTCCCCGGCAGGCGTGGGTATCCCGGCTACCTCTACACCGACCTGTCCACCATTTACGAGCGCGCGGGCCGAATCAAGGGAAAAGGCGGATCCATCACGCAGATCCCCGTGCTCACCATGCCCGAAGACGACAAAACGCACCCGATCCCCGACCTCACCGGATACATCACCGAAGGCCAGATCATCATCAGCCGGCCGCTTCACACTCAGGGCATTTACCCGCCCGTCGACGTCCTGCCCTCACTGTCGCGACTCAAGGACAAAGGCATCGGCGACGGCAAAACACGCGAAGATCATGCCGACGTCATGAACCAGTTGTATGCCGCATACGCCCGCGGCAAGAATGCCAAGGAACTCGCCATCGTGCTCGGTGAATCCGCCCTCAGCGAAACCGATATCCTGTTCGTGAAATTCTCCGACGCGTTCGAAGACAAGTTCGTCCGGCAGGGCGAAGATGAAAACAGGTCCATCGAGGAAAGCCTCGCCCTGGGCTGGGACCTCCTGGCCATGCTGCCCAAAGGCGAACTCAAGCGCATCCGCGACAAATGGCTCGAAAAATACTATCCGAAAAAGTAGTAAATCGTAGAAGCGGCATCCTTGCCGCTTGGTTGTAGAAAGGGTCTTTCATTGGCTCGACTGGCGGTAAATCCCACGCGGATGGAGTTGCTCCGGCTGCGCAGGCGCCTTGTCGTCGCGCGGCGCGGGCATAAACTGCTCAAGGACAAGCTCGACGGCCTCATGAAAGAGTTCCTGGACCTCGCAAAATCCTACAAAACCTACCGGTTCGCCGTCGATGACGAGCTGCCCTACGTCATGAAACTGTTTGTGCTCGCCGAGGCATCCTCGTCCCGCGCCATCACCGAAGATGCGCTCGAAAACACCCGCCAGGACATCCAGATCGTCTCCCGCCCGCGCCGCATCATGAGCGTCGTGGTCCCCCAGCTCGATGTCACGTTCGGCGACGTGACCGGCGGCTACTCGATGATCCACACCTCGCCCGACCTCGACAAGGCCATCGTAGGCCTGCGCGAATTCCTGCCCAAAATCCTCAAACTGGCCGAACTCGAGCAGACCTTGCGACTGATGGCCGAGGAGATCGAGAAGACGCGGCGCCGCGTCAATGCGCTCGAGCACACGTTCATCCCCCGCATGATCGAAACCATCAAGTTCATCACCAACAAACTGGACGAAATGGAGCGGTCCACCACGAGCCGCCTCATGAAAATCAAAAACCAGCGGCTCGCTCAGGACGCCATGTAAACCGCGGCCAGGACGGCCGCGATCCGGTCAAAACCGGGAGAAGGGCGCGTTCCCGGAAACGGCGGTGGTGTCGAATGATCAAGCATCTGAAGGTGTTGGTTGTTGACGACGACCCGGCCATTCTCGAGGTGCTGGCCGCCCATCTGCGCTCGAAAGGCTACGCGGTCGAATCCAGGTCCAGCGCCAGAAACGCTCTCGACACCATGCGCCGGTTGCCGTTCGACCTCGTCATCAGCGACGTCCGGATGGCCGGCATGAACGGGTTCGAGTTCATCAAGATCGTCCGAGCAAACTTCCCAACCATCGGAATCGTCATCATGACCGCGTTTGAAGACGAATTCCCCCTCTCCGAAGCGCTCCGGGCCGGCGCAGACGGCTACATCTCAAAACCGTTCAGCCTCAGTAAATTCAGCCTCATCTTCGAACGAGCCTACTGGCATGCCCTCCAGCGCGAAGACTGGTGGGAACTGCACAAAGGCGATCAGGAAAAACCCTTGCCCTGATACGTTGGGGCGCCTCCCGGCCCCGCTTTTTGCGGCGATTGAACAACTACTCGACATTCTCAACAGCCCCAGCGTTCCCAGATTTCGTTTTATTACTTCATCTCGCCCCAATTCATCTTCTTCAGCTTCCGCCACAGCGTGTTCCGCCCGATCCCGAGCGTCCTGGCGGCCTTCGTCCGGTTGTATTTGCACTGGCGCAGCGTCGCCAGGATAAGGCGGGATTCGGCGTCGTCGATGGTGCCGCGCGGCTGCGGCTCGCTCATGGTGGGGACGCCCGCGGCCGACGCCCCCGCACGTTCTACCATCAGCCCCGCTTCACCCGGCTGCAGCGGCAGAAAAATGTACCCGTACACGCCGCGACGCATCGCACGGACCGCTTCGGGAATATCTGCCATCGAAGACAGCAGCAGCGTCGGTTTCGACCGCGCATGGACTACCGCACGGCGGGCCTCCCCCGCAACCACAACGTCCGGGTTGGCCGAAACCGCCTGATGCCCCTCTTTCTGAAGCATCGCTTGAAGCGTGAGCTTCGTTGTCTGGTCGGCTATATCCAGCAAAACCCGCATCCCGCCTAATCTAGCGCGTCGGGCCGTGTCTTTTCCAGCCCGTAGGCTTCTCGCCAAAAAGATTCTTTTGTGTCTTTTATGTCCTTCGTGTCCATTATAATTTCTTACTTTTAATTAATTTCTCGGCTACTGTGTCAACCAAATCCCCCTTGTTCCACAATACTATGCCCCAAAATGCCGTCCTTGCTCCTCCAAAAAAGGCACCAAATCACCCTTATATATGGGAGAGGTCGGAGCGGTTCGTTCCGTTCGGGGCGCGCACGGTGGGGTCGCGCTCCCGCGCGACCGGGTGGTGGTGGCGGCAGCGCGTTTGCATGTATGCTCTTTCTTGTCGAACAGGAGGGCGATGCGATGTTGGCCATGATGCTTGTCTCGTGCGTCTTGGGTGCGGTGGCTGAGCCGTTGACGGCGGTCCCGTTCACCGACGTCACGGTCGAGGATACGTTTTGGGCGCCGCGGCTCGAGGCGGCGCGCCAGAACACGCTGCCCGCCAACTTCAAGTGGTGCGAAGACACCGGCCGGATCGGTAACTTCCAGAAAGCGTCGGGCGCCATCGAAGGCAAGTTCGAGGGCATCTATTTCAACGACTCCGACGTGTACAAGGTCATCGAGGGCGCGTCGTACATGCTCCACGCCTCGCCGGACCCCAAGCTCGACGCCTACCTGGACGACCTGATCGCCAAAATCGCCGCGGCACAGCAGCCCGATGGCTATCTCAACACCTATTTCACCCTGGTCGAGCCGGACAAGCGGTGGGCCGACTTGCCGGTGAAACACGAACTGTATTGCGCGGGCCACATGTTCGAGGCGGCCGTCGCCCACTACCGCGCGACGGGCAAACGCACGTTCCTCGACGTTGCCTGCCGGTTTGCCGACTATATCGACTCGGTGTTCGGGCCCGGCAAGAAGTACGGCGTGCCGGGGCACGAGGAAATCGAACTGGCACTCGTGAAGCTCTACCAGGCGACGGGCGAGCGCCGCTACCTCGATTTGGCGAAGTTCTTCATCGATGAGCGCGGCCGCACCGACCACCGCGCCTCGTACGGCGACTACTGCCAGGACCACCTGCCTGTCCGCAACCAGCGGGAGATTGCCGGGCACGCGGTCCGCGCCATGTATCTGTACAGCGGGGTGGCGGACGTGGCGCGCCTGACGGGCGACCAGCCGCTGGTCGACACCATGGACCGAATCTGGGACGACGTGGTCTTGCGCAAGATGTACATCACCGGCGGGATCGGCCCGTCGGCGAAAAACGAAGGGTTCACGGTCGCATACGACCTGCCCAACGATTCGGCGTATGCCGAAACCTGCGCCTCGATCGGCATGGCGTTGTGGAACCACCGGCTCAACCTGCTGCACGCCGACGCCAAATACGCCGATATCGTCGAGCAGGTGGCGTACAACGGGCTGCTGTCGGGCCTCGCGCTCGATGGCGAGCATTATTTCTACGTCAACCCGCTGGCCAGCCGGGGCGCGCACAACCGGCAGCCGTGGTTTGGCTGCGCGTGCTGCCCGACCAACCTGGTTCGGTGGGTGCCGTCGCTGCCCGGTTACGTTTATGCGCGCGACAAGTCAGGCCTTTATGTCAACCTCTACGTTGCGGGGTCGGGAAAAGTTTCGATGCCGCGCGGGGAGGTAACCATCAGCCAACAAACCAACTACCCATGGGACGGCGCTATAAGACTCACGTTCATGCTCCCCAAACCCGCCACGTTCACCCTGAACCTCCGCATCCCCGGCTGGTGTGAAAACTATACGGTCGCGGTGGATGCACATTCCCTTGCGACCGAAGTTGGCACCGAAACCCTCACCCCTCCAGTCCGCAACGGCTACGCCCGTATCGAACGCAGATGGGCCCCCGGCGACACCATCACTCTCAATTTGGCAATGCCGGTGCGGCGTGTTTATGCCAACCCGCACGTGGCGGCGGACGTAGGCCGCGTGGCGTTGCAGCGCGGGCCAATCGTCTACTGCCTCGAAGGCATGGACAACGCGGGCCGCGTCCGAAGCATGGCCCTGCCGCCGGATGAGCCCGTCACGGCCGAGTACCGGCCCGACCTGCTGGGCGGCGTGACGGTGCTGACGGGCCGTGCGCTGGCCCGCCTGCCGGAGAATTGGAACGGCGCCGCGCCCGCGCGCCTCTACAAGACCGGCGTCGCGTTCGAGGAGGTCGATTTCACGGCGGTCCCGTACTGCGTGTGGGACAACCGGGACCCGGGGCCGATGGTGGTCTGGCTGCCCGAGGCCCCGTCGCTGGCCGAGGAACCGCCGATCCCGACGATCGCCAACCAGAGCCGCGCGTCAGCCACGCACGTCCAGGGCGACCTCGAGGCGCTCGCCGACGGCATCGAGCCGGCCAACTCGAACGACCAAGCCGTGCCGCGGTTCACCTGGTGGGACCACAAAGGCACCACCGAATGGGTCGAATACGCCTTTGCGAAGCCCGCCGAGGTCCGCGCCGTCGACGTCTACTGGTTCGACGACACCGGCGCCGGCGGATGCCGGGTCCCCGCCGAATGGCAGCTCCTTTACAGGGACGGCACGGGCTGGAAGCCTGTGGAAAAGCTCGGCACGTACGGCATCGCGCCCAACCAATACAATCACGTCAAATTCCAGCCCGTCAAAACCGAAGCCCTTCGACTCGTTGCGAAGTTACAAAACAATTTCTCCGCCGGCATCCTCGAATGGCGCGTGCTGGATTAGGAGTCATTCCGCCACGGAATACGTTGCACCCGCCACGCCCCGGCTTGTAACGCCTCAGACCCCCCAAAAAAAGATCTTGACAAACTCCGGAGAATCGACTATAAACATAGTCGAGGTGTGTGCATATAGATGAGGGTCGCCGGTATGCTTGACAAGAAAAACAATGCAGTGAACAAGCTGACGCCGCTGTCGCGGCTGGAACAGCGCGTGATGGGGATTGTCTGGAAACTGGGGGAATGCAGTTCCGCCGAGGTGATCGCCGAGAATAACAAGCGTCACCCCCGCGCAGAAACGACCATCCGGACGGTGCTAACGAACCTGCGGCACAAGGGTTACCTGGAACTTGTGCCGACCACGGAACGCCAGCACTGTTTCCGGGCGACGGTGTCCCAGGAATCGGTGGGCCGCCAATCCTTGCGCGAGATCATCGGGGGGCTTTTTGCCGGTTCGCCGCGCCGCGCGCTGATGTACATGGTGGAAGACGACGCCATCGACGAAACGGACTTGGAAGTATTGCGCAAGGCGATCGAGGAACGGAAGCGCCGGGGAGACCGGTGATGCTTACCTATTTGTGGGCATTGGGGACGATGTTTTCACAAAAGCCGTTTCTGGAACGGCTGTTTTTTGTCAGTCTCGAGGTTTCGTTGCTGGTAGGGCTGGTCGAGCTGTTGACGCTGACGGGCGTGCTTAAGTCGTCCCGGCTTCGAAGCCTGTTGTGGCTCGCGGTGATGCTGAAAGCCTCGCTGGGGCTGTTTGTGGCGCCCGCGATCAACTATGCGGTCCTCGCCGAACCCAAACCCATCGCGGCGTCCATGGCCCCCTACACGGGTCAAATCCGGCCCACGCCCGTGTTGCCGTCGACCGCGCCGGGCGCTTCTTTGCCGTCGCCCGCTGTTTCTGCTCCCGTTGAACGCAAAACGCCCGTTGCGATTCCGGCCGGCCCGCCGCGGGCTCGGGCATGGGGCGCTACGGACCTCGTGCCGTATCTTCTGCCGTTGTGGCTTGGGGGCGTGGCGTTCGCGGGTTTGCTGGCCATACTGGACCGCTTGAAACTGCGCAGAATCATGCAGGAAAGCGAACCGCCGCCCGGCAGGGTGCGAGACATTTTTGTTGGCGAGGCGCGCGCGCTGAACCTTTATGTCATGCCGCGTCTGCTTGTCACGGACCTGTTCAAATCGCCCGCCGTGGCGGGGCCGTTGCGGCCGACGGTGTTTTTGCCGAACTGGATGCTGAACAGTCGAGCCGAGACCCTGTCCTGGGCGGCCCGCCACGAGTTGACCCACTGCAAGCTGGGCGACCCCCTGGCCCAGGCGGTGCGCGTGATCGCTCAGGCGCTCTTCTTTTTTCACCCGCTGGTGTGGTGGGCGGGCCGGCGGTGGGAACAGGCGGCCGAGTTGGCTTGCGACCGGGCCATGCTGAAAACAGAATCGGACGTTACCCGTTATGCCGAACAACTTTTGCAGGTGCTGGCCAGGGCCGGCGTCTCGCGGCGCCGCGCCTTGATGACCGGGTTGTGCGCAACTCGCAACAGCGTCGGCAACCGGATCGCGGCTTTATTCACGGACCCCTTGAGGTGGGCGCCGCACCTGAACGCAAGAAAGAGGCTGTGCGTGGCCGCTTTCCTGGCCGCGGCCCTTTTTGTTGGCATCCGGACAACTGGCCGCGAGGCCCATGCCCAATCCGCCGCCCCGCCGCCCATGCCCACCGCGGAGTTGCCGGCCAGAACGCTGCAATTCCCCGAAGACCGCTCGCTCGGCCAGTTGCGGTTTGGCTCGCAGGCGGTGGAAGCGCGGGGGATTGTCGAGATTCCCGGGGGCGTGGACGTCCGTTTAGACATCAACAACACCTCGCTGAGCGAATTGAGCTGTCTTGCGGGTCTGCAGCCCAACGACCTTCAGGTGATCACCTTCTCGCGAACCGCGGTTCAAGACGCTGACTTGGCCTACCTCTCGCATCTGACAGGCCTGCGCAACGTGGAACTGCCCAACACAAGCATCGGAAACGAAGGACTGTGGTACCTGCAAGATTTGACCGGCTTGACGCGGCTCAACCTCAACTCGACGCAGGTCACCGATCAAGGGCTGGCCTACCTGAGCAACATGACGCAGATGCAGGAATTGATCCTGAACCGAACCAACGTCTCCGATGCCGGAATGGCCCATCTGGCCGACATGGCCAACCTGCGATACCTCGACCTGTGGCAGGCCAATCTCACCGACGAAGGGTTGCAGCAGTTGTCGAACCTGCAAAACCTCGAGTTGCTCGGGATCGAAGACACCCTTGTAACCGACGCCGGAATGCAGTATCTGGCGGAACTCACCAATCTCGAGGGGCTCAACCTCGGCAAAGTTGCAATCACCGACGCCGGCCTCGAAACCATTTGCGGGCTGACCCAACTCACGATGCTCAACCTCAACAACACCTTCATCACCGACGAGGGCCTCCAACTGCTCGCGAAACTTACCAACCTGCAGTTGCTTGAACTGCCCATACAAATCAGCCCGGACGCCATCCGCCGCCTCGAGGGATTGCCCATTTACCAGCAACTGGCCCAGAAGCTACAGAACGCCCGCAAACAGATCCGCGTTCGCGAGAAAGGCACGGGCCGCCCGATCCCTAACGCGTACTTTTCAGTTCGCGAGTTCGTCGAATATGCCAAGGGGCAAGGCCGCATGTTTTTCTTCTCCGTGGATGAGCGCGGCGACGCGACCGTTTATCTTCCGCCCACCGACACCGAGATCTGGATTCGGTGTTACGCGGACGGTTACGTGACCGAGGAGGCGGCGTTTCCCGTGCCGATGCCGGACGTGATGACCATCGAGCTCGCCCGTGGCACCACCATCGGAGGAACCGTCGTCGACATGGATGGAAAACCCATCGGCGGCGCAAAAGTCTCACTGCCGGTGTTGGGAGAACACAATTGGAATTCGATCGAGAGTCTTCCCCACCAGGAGGTCTCCGACGAAAACGGCCTGTGGACCTGCAACATCACCCCGCCGTCCCTGGCCGACTTCTGGATCACGCTCGATCATCCCCAGTACCGCACAACCATTTATTACATGCAGGATCTCTCCGAAGCGGACCTGAGAAACCAAACCCAGGTTCTCGTGATGGCCCCGCCCATAAACCTCGAGGGGCGCGTCGTCGACCAGAAAGGTGCGGCCATCGAAGGGGTCAGGGTCACCGAAGTGGTCACCCACCGCCAGAACCGGCTGCGCGCAATGCCCACCTATGCCACCAGCGACGAAAACGGTGCGTTCGTCCTGGGCAACGTGAAGCTCGGGCCGATCAAGCTACGCGCGGAGGGGCCGGGGTTCGTGCCCCAGGTGGCCGATCTCGAGGTCGTGGGAGACATGGCGCCGGTGGAGATCGTCCTGGTGCGCGCACGAACGTTGAAGGGCCGCGTCGAGGACGCGCAGGGCAAACCCTTGGAAAGTGTGCTGGTCACGTGCAGGGCCGAACTGAGTCTCTGGAGGCAAACCACCAAAACCGACGGCTCATTCCTCTGGGACGAGGCGCCCGCGCAGCCTGTTGTGGCCACCTTCTCGAAGGACGGGTACGCAAGCGTCACAACGCAACTCGAACCGGGCGAGACCGAGCATCGGATTGTCATGGCGGGCAATGCGCACGGTGTTCTTACCGGCAAAATAACCGACGCGGCCACAGGCGCCCCGTTGAAACAGGCCGCCCTCTGGATCGGGTATCAGCGGCGAAACGGCCTTAAAGCGTGGGTCGGCCGGGTGCAACTTCATCTGCAGGACGGCCACTTCACCATGGAAATGCCGTCGGCCACACTTGCGGAAGACGCCGCATTTCTGCTTGTTGCCGCGGAGGTGAAAGGCTGCTACCGTGAACTGGCAGAGCCCGTGGGGACACAACAGATGCTTGCTGCGCCGGTTCAGCGAGATTTCCAGATGCACCGCGGCCCCGCCCTTACCGGGCGCGTTGTCGACGGTGCGGGCAACCCCGTTCCTACAGCGACCGTTGTTGCCGCCATCCCCGAGTTTCCCGTGGACCTGAAGCCGTTGAAGGTCGTCCCGCCGGCAAAAGCCCGCGCCGGCATTACCGGCGAGGACGGCTCTTTCTCGCTCGAGCCCGAGAGGTTGCCCGTGATCGTGTATGCCATGACGCCGGACGGGTTCGGCAGTCTGTTGCGCGAAGACACCGAGGATTCTTCCGAAGTCGTTTTGGCGCCGTGGGCCCGGCTCACCGTGCGCGACGCGCTCCCCGACATCGAGGCGAAGTCTTCGGCGGCGCAGGGCTCTGCATTCTGCACGTTTGCCGCCCCGGGCGAGAAACGCGGCTCCGACGCCTACTTCGACAGGCTCATGCCGGGCCAGGCCTTCTTCTTTGGATCCGCCGGCAAGGCGGCCGAAAAACCACCGGTGCTGTCCCTGGAAATCATGCCGGGCGAACATAGGCGAGTCGCTCTGGGAGCGGCAGGCGTGAAGGTAAGTGGCGCAGTACCCTCCACGGCGGGAGCAGCCGGTAGCCACCGGTCCGTGATTGTGACGGACAGCGAGAAAATCAGCCACTACTCGGGTTTAGGCGACGCCAATGCGTTTGAAGTGCCCAACGTGTCTGAAGGGGAAGCGGAACTGCATGTGGTGAAAGACCTGGATTTCGAGTTGCTTGCCGTTGGCCGGCCTCCCGAACCTCTCTACGGCACCCGAATTAATGTGATGCCGCAAGGCACGGATCAAGCCCAAAACCTCGGCGACCTCGACATAATGAAGTTATTCCGATTTTGAGTCGGTCACGCCGTCACGCGCCTGCCGCTAAACTACACGGCCGGTTACGTCGTAGACGTCGGCTGAAGTCACCTTGACGTTGACGAACCGGCCGGGGAGGAGTTTTCGGGCTGATTTCAGAAGGACGAGGCCGTCGACTTCGGGGGCTTCGCGGGCGGTCCGGCCGACCCACGACTTGCGGTTTTCGTCATAGCCTTCGACGAGCACGCGCTCGACGCCGCCGATCCGCGAGCGATTAATCTCCTCCGAGATCTCCGCCTGAACGGCCATCACGTTTTCCCACCGTTTCTGCCGCACGGCTTTCCCGACCTGCCGCGGGGCGCTTGCGGCGGGCGTGTCGGGCTCGTTCGAGTACGGGAACGCGCCCAGCCAGTCGAACCGCAGGTCGCGGATGCCGTCGAGCATGCGGCGGTGCTGCACGGGCGTCTCGCCGGGGAAACCGACGATCATCGTGGTGCGGATCGCGATACCGGGTACAGCCCCGCGCAGCCGGTCGACGAGCCTGCGCGGGTTGACGTTGGCAAACGGCCTGCGCATCCGGCGGAGGATCTCCGGGTCGAGGTGCTGCAACGGCACATCGAGGTACGGGACGACCTTCGGCTCGGAGGCCATGACGTCGAGCAACTCGCGCGTGATGCCGCCGGGATAGCAGTACATGCAGCGGATCCAGAAGTCGCCGGGGATCGCACACAGGTCGCGCAGCAGATCCGGCAGCCCATAACCCAAAAATGGGGACGGTGCCCTTATTTCCCCGCAGAGGTCAGCCCTTGAGAATGAATTTGAGCCAGGAAATAAGGGCACCGTCCCCATTTTTTCCCAATCGCGACCGTAGACGGAAATGTCCTGCGCGACGAGCGTGATCTCGCGGACGCCGCCCGCCACGAGCCCGCGGGCTTCCTCGAGCAGAATCTCGCGCGGCACCGACCGCAGCGGGCCTTTCATGAGCGGAATCGAGCAAAACGTGCAGGCGTGGTTGCAGCCGTCGGCAATCTTGAGAAACGACCACGGCCGCGCATCGGCCCGCCGCCGCGGCATCGACGACGTGATCTCGACCAGCGGCGCTCGCCTCGTTACGTTGCGCGGTTGGCGATCCGCTGTGACGAGATCCACAAGCCGGCCGAATTGGCCCACACCCGCGACCCCGTCAATTTCAGGAATCGCTTCGAGCAACTCAGCCGCATGCCGCTGCGACAAGCACCCCGCCGCGTACAGGCGCGGCGAACCGGTCTTGGCCTTGTGCTCGGCCCACGCCACCAGCGCCTCGACCGACTGCCGTGTCGCGTCGGCGATGAAACCGCAGGTGAGTACGACGACTGCGTCTAATGCCGCGCCGCCAGGGGTTGGCTCAAACACGACGCGGCAGCCGCGGGCCTCGAACAGCCCCGCGATGTATTCATTGTCGACGGTATTCTTGTCGCAACCAAGCGTGATTAAGCCGATCCGCATCGATGGATTGTACGGGCAGGCCGGGAAGCTGTCAAAAGCCCCTCGTATGGATGCGGCGCGCGATCAGCCCGCGCGCCAGGTTTGGAGTACCGCGCGGACTTTGGCGAGTTGGATGGCGACCTCGGCGTATTCGTCTTTGCCGCTGTGGTGCTCGACGCTGTAGTAGCCTTGGTATCCGCCGTCGCGCAGATTAGTCATCTTTTCGACCAGCGGGCCTTCTGTGATGTTCCACGGGATGTGGGTATGCGCGACCCACGGTACGCATTCGCGGTCGGCGAGGTCTTTCTCGGCCTGGGTGCCTTTCCAGCCGCCGATGTGGCAGCAGATGGCGAACCCGGGATGATCGACGGCCTTGCACAGTTTCTCGAGGCTGGGCCAGGAGGCTTCGGGCCCCCAATGGCTTTCCGCACCCGCCTTGAACCCGTTGTCGTAAGCGTATTGGGCGTATTCCCGATACCGTTTCACGATATGGTCAAACTCTTCGTTGGTCCACTCGATGCCCTCCGGATTTCCTCCTGCGTCGAAGCGTGCAAACCGCGCGCCCAGAATCTTCGCGGCATTCAGATGGGCGAGGGCGTTCTGATGGTACCGCGCGCGTTCGGTTGGATCGTCGACCCAGACTACGCATTCGTCGCACGCCAGATTGGGCACCACAAGTTCGCGCTCATCCAAGCCCTCTTTAACCTGCCGCAGATAGCCTTCCTCGGTGCTTTTGAGAAAGGCGTTCCAGAGATCGGCCGCCGCAAGTTGATATCTATACTTGCACGTCTCGAGAAACCCGAAAATGTCAATCGTCCCGCGCTCGAGCATGCCGTGGAACGAATAGGACAGCACGGAGACCCGCATTGGCGGCCTTCCGGAACCGGGCTGAGCGGCAACGGGCGGCTCCGCGGCCAAAACAGGGCGCGAGCCGGTTGCCAGCGCTCCGGCGACCAGGGCTCTCTTCAAAAATCCGCGACGGCTGTGCATATCAAAATCCTTCCTGTGTTGGTCATAATTCCCAACCCGCTCGAAAAACGGGGACTGGTTCGCTTTTTCCGGCAGTTTGGAAAAAGCGTGCCTGTCCCCGCTTTTCGCGCTTTTCGATCATGACTCACTACAGTAATTTCCAACCCGCTCGATATTCGCGCGTCAAGTATTTGTTGGCAGCCGGCACATTGGTGATTTGCATGTTGGCGGCATCATAGAGGATTCTTCCGCCCACGCGCAGCGCCACGGCGCCCAGATTGATGGTCTCGGAAAGGGCCTCGGCCTCGAGGAAATTGCCCGGCCCGGCCTTGCCGCCTTTACACGTCTCGATCCACTGAACCAGGCCGGGAGCCGGCTTGCTCCGATCACGCCGGGCGGAGGTTTCCTGGGGCGGAGCCGCATATTCGCGCATCCGGCGTTTTGGGATGATACGCGGTTCGTCCAGGCTGAATTCGGAGAGGATTTTTCCCTTGTCCCCGACAAACATCATGCCCTCCTCGGGCATCGGTTCGTTATCCTCGATGAGTTCGTCGGGCGTTGAGGGTCTGATACCGCCGTCGTACCAGAACAGGTCGAGTTCGGGCCGGCCCCCTTTGGCGGCAAACTGGAACCGGATCGTGCACGCGACCGGGAACGACCAGTCGTTCTGGATCACGTCGCTGACCTGGTCGGTTATCATGGCGACGTGGCTGGGCGTGGCCTCGGCGCTGATGGGCGCATCGAGCTCGAGCGCTTTGAACATGGCCCACAGGCTGTAATGGCCCATGTCGGCGATCGCGCCGCCGCCAAACTCGTACCAGCCGCGAAACACCGCGTGGGTATAGTTGGGATGATACGGGCGATCCGTGGCGGGTCCCAGCCAGAGGTTCCAGTCAAAGCCCGGGGGAACCGGTGGCGTATCCTTGGGCAGCGTCGGGTACTGCGGCCAGACGGGGCGGTTGGACCAATTGTGTACTTGGCGCAACGTGCCGATGGCCCCGTCCTTAATCCAAGCCATAATCGTGTCCATCGAGCCGTTGCCCGACCACGCCAGCAGATACGTGGCCACGTTCGTTCGCCGCGCGGTCTCGAGGACCAGCCGCGACTCCCGGATTCGGTTGGCCATAGGCTTGTGCATAAGGACATGTTTGCCCTGGTTCATGGCGGCGATCGCGATGGTCGCGTGGAGGTGGTCGGGCGTCATGATCTTGACCGCGTCAACATCCTTTTCCTTCGCGAGCAGCTCGCGGAAATCGGCGTACGTTGAGATCTTGAACTTCTTCTTGCCGCCTTTGCCCGCGTAGTATGCTTCGACGACCTCGCGGCCCACTTCCCTGCCGCCCGGAATCCCGCCCGAGCCGGCCCGCCAATTCCGATTCCCCAGCAGGCGCCGGATGTCATTCCGCAAGTCGTCCTTGCTCCAATCCACATAATCCGTGCTGTCCGTGTTCGGGTCGCATACGCTCACGACCTGGATCTCGGGGATGGCCAGCAGCCCCCCCAATTCGCGCAGCCCCTGGGTCCCCATCCCGATGTAGGCCAGCGCGATCTTGTCGTTCGGGGCGACATACCCTTTTCCCAGGACGTACCGGGGAACCACCTGAAAAACGGCCGGCGCCATCGCCGCACCCAGAAACCTCCGACGGCTCATATCATTTGGCATACGATTTTCCTCCCTGCCCGCACGTTCTGCTCTGTATCGCGCCCGGGGCTGTGTCGGTGCAATTCGACCAGAAGTGATCGTTGAATTTCAACCTGCCTGCCAAATCCCAGATCCGTACGTAAGAAACGCGGCAAGATGCCGCGTCTACGTTTGCAGCCGATGTAGAAGCGGCATCTTGCCGCTTGCCCTCCCGCTGTGTCACATCAAGATACCCATGGTGTTCACGGCAAGACCCCAGGAT
>DATKVG010000129.1:0-12414 GCA_035530195.1 Bathyarchaeia archaeon
CGAGTTGGCGGACCACCTGGCCCTGGCGGCTGAAGACGAGGTGGTCAAACATGGGCGTACTCACGAAGGGGCATGGCAGCGCGCCATCGAACGGTTCGGCAACCCGGACGCGGTGGCGCGCAAGCTCTGGTGGGACGCCATGAAGGAGCGCGTAATGCGAGACTGGATCCACTCGGGAATCGCGGCGGTGAGCGCGATCGTAGTGGTGCTTGTGGCGGTGCTGGTGGTCAACAGCATGAAACAGATGCAGACCACCCAGGTGCAGTTGATCGAGGCGCTCAAGCAGATCAGCAAGCCGGCGACGCCGGAGGGCGAGACGCTTGAAATCCTGGTGCGGCGCGGGAGCAAGGATGGGCCGCCGGCGGCGGGGATGGAGGTGACGATTACGGGCAAAATGGCCGGCGACGTTACGGCTTACGCCACGTACGTAACCAACGGTGAAGGCCGGGTGAATTTCAACCCCGTGCCGCAAGGTTCTTACATGTTGGAGCTGTCTGACCCGCAGTCAGGGATGAAGGCGGCGGTAAGCCACAGTCTTTTTGCCGGCCTGGGAAGCAACCTGACGATTGTGGCGCCGGATTACGCGATGTCGCCGGTAACATGCGTCTTGGAGTCGCCGCTGCCGTTTCCCAACGAGCGGGTGCTGGCGCACACGCACATTGTGGTGGAAGATACCATCGAAAAAGTGAACTGGTGGTTTGATCTTCCTGTCCTGATTGGCAACCAGGGCTGTTACGAAAGGCCTGCCGGAGACTTCAAAAGTGGCAAGGATTTCGCGCCGTATGAGGTGACCGGCCCCTCGCCGGAAATCCTGCTGCCGCCGGGGAAAGTGGACCGTAACTGGATTGAACTCATGTTCAGGCGCGCGAACGGCGATATGGCGGCCATACCTTTCTCGAGGATCGGGGGGGACGGCAGCATGAACGGCGAGCCCGTTGAGCCCGTTCGGAGCGGCGACAAGTTGGTGTGGTCTGTACTGAGTCAAGAGGTCGATGCCGCAGCGGACTGGGTGAAACTGTACACTCATGCCACTCGTTGGTTGGATAAGCCGATGAACGAGATGTGGAATGATACATTTGACAAATACTTGCTGGCTGCGATACCGCTGACCGATGCGTTAAGCGCTTCGGTAAATTACGGAGACAATGGGCAGGCCACGCTGACGGTCCAGCCAAACCTGGAAAAAGATGGGGCCTCGATGGTGGGGAATTCAAAAGACGCGGCCGTATTCAGGTTTCCCGACTTGGCCGTTCTTCAGGCTTTTCCGGCGGAGGCTCAAATCTGGTTCAGGTCCTGCTGTGTTTCGAGTGGTGAGCTCTTGGGTTGGACAGGCAGCGGGTGGGCGACGGAGATTGGCTCCACGTTCAACCTTGAACTTGCAACGACGCCTTCCACGAGACAAGGCATGGCGGAGTACGATGTTACTGATATGGTCCGAAACTTGCGGGCGGCGGATGGGGCGTTTGCCGGGATTCTGCTACGGGACATGCGAACCGAGAACAACCCTGGCTACGACGGAATTGTTGTCTCCCAGGGAACGGAGCAGCAAGAGAAAGGGAGCCTGCCTTATCTGCTTGTGAAAAGCGACACGCCGCCGGTGGACCTTTAGGCGGCACCTATTGAAAGTGGAGGTTGTTAATGCGATGGCCTGAAGCGGGGGAGAGGTTGTTTCCGCCGCGGCACCGGGCGGAACCGGAGAACCTGCGCCAGGACATTTTGGACGAGTTGGCGGACCACCTGGCCCTGGCAGCCGAGGACGAGGTGGTCAAACACGGGCGGTCTCACGAGGGGGCGTGGCAACGGGCTATCGAGCGGTTCGGGAATCCGGACGCAGTGGCCCGCAAGCTCTGGTGGGACGCCATGAGGGAGCGCATCATGCGAGACTGGATTCAGACGGGCGTTGCAGTGGTGAGCGTGTTGGTGTTGGTGCTTGTGGGCGTGTTTCTGGTGAAAACACAGACGCAGATCGTGGAGACACTGCAGCGGATGAACCAGCCCGTGGCGGTGGTTGGGGAGACGCTGGAGATTGAAGTGAGGCGCGGGTCCGAAACCGGGCCGGCCGCGAAGGGGATAAGGGTCAGTCTTTTCGGGCAGTTCACGCCCGGGGGCACGGCCACCGTCGAGCTGGAAACGAATGGGGAAGGCCGGGTCAAGTTCGGACCGATCCCCCAGGGCGAGTATCGGATAGAGTTGAATGACCCGCAGTCGATGCTGTTGACAAGGATACAGCACGCGTTACTCGCCGGTGTTGGATCCAAGGTCACGTTGGTGGCGCCGGACCTCGCCGCCCAGGAAAAAGAGATAGCGCTGGATCCGCCCCTCCCGTTTGCCAACGACCGGGTTGTGGCGGTTGTGGATCTGATGGCGCAGCACCCCGTGAACGGGCAGACATGGCTGTATGGCGACGTCGTTGTGGTGGGCAGCCAAGGTGTTTACAGAACGGAGGAACACCCTCGGTCGCACCCAAGCGGCCGGATCTATAAAGCGAAAGCCCCGTTTCCAAAGATTGTTCTTCCGGCGACCTCCCTGGACCTGAGAGTCGAGCTGGCGTTGATGACGCCCGACGGCGTGGTAAGGGTTGACCGGGGACAGGGGATGTCCGAGGAAAGGAGTTTTGCGCCCGATGCACAACGGCTCACGGTTGAGTTGACCGATGTTCAACGGAGGCAAGCGGAAAAGCTCGTCAAGAACTATCTTTTCCAGGCACGCTGGATTGCCCCTCCTCTAGACGTGGATCGAGTGATGGGGGGGCAGCTAGTTTTGATGATTGACGACTACCTGATTAAAGCCATACCGATTACGGAGGCTCAATCGGTGGCCGTCGTGGAAACCGGGGAGGGCCGAGCCACTCTTACGGCGCAAGGCTCCGAAAAGAAGGATGATTTCACCGTCGTGGGAAGCGGCGAATTTCCAGCCGCACTGAAGTTGCCTGACCTGGCGTCGTTGAACAATGAGTTCCTGACGGGTTTCCGGTTCGTGATCAATTTCTGCTGTATGGACAGGGGAAGGTTGTTTTTTTGGCAGGGCGGCGCGTGGCCGTCAGAACCGGGCGGGGGCTTTGACGTGACGCTCCAAGACGTACAGCCGCTTGACGAAGGTCACAGGCGGTACGACATCACCGAGTTTGTTCGGGCCAACGCCGCCGCGGGCGCGGCAGGCGTTCTGGTCAAGAAAGAAGAACGTGCCGAGGCCGGGGCCGTGGGCGTTCCGCAAAGAATAGATAGACACGGAGACAATTACGTCCGCTTGTCCACCAATCAAGTGCAGCCCGATAAGGAGGTGTTGCCTTACCTGCTCGTGGTGAGCGACACACCGCCGGCGGATTTGTAGTGGCAAGCAGAATGGGTCGTATGCGACAAATGGGACCTATGCGACGTATGAAATCGGGAGAAGGGCGCCTATTGTGCGTCTCATAGGTCTCATGCGTCTCATATGTCCCATCGGTCCCATGAGCCTATGGCTTCTATAGCGTCTTGAAGATCTGCACGATCTTTGCGTTGAGCGTTTTATCTTCGCCGGTGGCGGTGATCATGAACATTCCGTTACGTGCGGCGGAACATGGTTTGTTTTTGGGTTTTGCGGCGCCGAGTGATTCGCTGAGGTTCCAAACTTCGACGATGGCGGAGCCGGCGTCGGGCTTCTGATATTCGAGCTGGGTGACGATTTTGCCTTCGTCGTCGAATTTGTAGACGACGACGTTGGCGCCGTTGACCGTCATGGATACGCCTTCGACGGCGCCGAGGCCGGGGTTGTTGGATTTAACGACGCCGCTGACGGCGAGGCCGGCTTTGGTGAACGCGGGCTCGATGGCGTCGAGCGTGACGGGTTCGGGCATCAGCTTGGCCAGTTTGGGCAGCAGGGGGATCAGAATCACCAGCGCCACCACCCCAATCAGCACCTTTTTGATCGTATCGTTGCTCATGTTCTCCGCGTCCTTTTTGTGCTGCGTCCAGTCTACGCGGAACTACGGGAAAAGTCGAGGGGCGATGGAAAAATCCGGAATACGGAACGCGGAATAGACTGATCCGACTGATCGGACCGATCCGACTGATCAAATCGATAGTACAGGCGAGACGCACGCGCCACAATTGGCCATAGGCCGCGAGCAGATGGGGCGCGGGCGTTGAGGCAAAAGATGGGACACCCCTCCCACAAAGCGCGCTGGGAAGTGCGGCCGGAAGGCGTCCCAAAGGGTTATTGGAAGCTTTGGACGAGGCTTTCGATCATGAGGCGCCAGCCGTCGGCTAGGACGAACATGATGATTTTGAATGGGAGCGAGACGAACACGGGGGGCAGCATGAGCATGCCCATGGCCATCAGCGTGCTGGCAACGACCATGTCGATAATGAGGAATGGGATGTAGATCAGGAATCCGATCTGGAAGGCAATCCGGAGTTCGCTGAGGATGAAGCCGGGTACGAGGACGAGCGTGGGGACGTCGTCGGGCGTGTCGGGCCGTGGCAGTTTGGCGATCTCGATGAAGAGGGCGAGGTCGCGTGGGTTGACCTGCTTGAACATGAACGTCCGTATAGGGCCGAGCGCGGCCGTCATGACTTCTTCCTGCGACGTGATCTCGCCGCGGACGTAGGGCTGGATGGCTTTCTGGTTGACCTCCTGGTAGGTCGGCGCCATGATGAAAAACGTCAGGAACAGCGCAAGCCCGATCAGGACCTGGTTGGGCGGCGACTGTTGGGTGGCCATGGCCTGGCGGAGGAACCCGAGCACGACGATGATGCGCGTGAACGACGTGGTCATCACCAGAATGGCCGGCGCCAGCGAAAGCACCGTAACCAGCAGGACAATGGACAGCGAGGTCGAGATCTGTTGGGGTGCGATGAAGTTTTGGACGTTTCGGAGCACCGCGTTGTCAACGGTTGGAGTGGGGGGGGCGGTCGGCGTGGAAGGGGTGGGGACGGCCTGCGCGACCGCGCACGCCGACAGCAAAAGCATTCCCCCCGCGACGAGGAGTATGGTGTTACGGGTTATCCCCACCTCGCACCGATTCCTGCAAATAGCGTTGCAGCCGCTGCACGTCTTCGCGCAACGCGGCGATTTCCGCGTCGTCGTGTTCGGGATTCTCGGAAGGCGTCGCGCGGGCGATGCTCTCCAGGCTGGCCTTGAACTGGGCCAGAAACGGTTCGGTTTCGGAATGCGAGCCGGCGGCGGGTTTTGAAGCAGGGGCCTCTGCGCTTATCGGCTCGAATGAATCCGCATCGAATTCGGCGACAGTCGAGATGGCGTTGGGCGTGACTCCCAGCACCAGGATGCGCCCGCTCGTCCTGACGAAATGCAGGCTTGCGCGCGGCGACAAATAAACTTTTCCCATAAGCTTGGCAAGGTCGCCGCCGGCAAATAGCGGGCTGTTCTTGCCAAACCGTTTGGCCAGGTAACCCAGCACGAACAACAGCGCCAGCGCCGCCAGCAAGCCGAACAGCGCCCGCATCGAGTTCTCGAGCGGCGACCACGCCGCCGGTTCCGTCTGGGCAGCCGCGACGGGCGGCTCGGGGTTGGCTGACTGGTCCAGCGCCTGGTTAACCTGCTGGATCTTCTGCTGCACGCGGTCCGGTTCAGCCGGGGCGGCTGTCGCGCCTTCCTGGGTGGGATAGGCGAGGTTTATGCCAGGGGCTGGTTGGGCGGCAGGGGCGGGGGTGTCTTTGGGCGTGGTGGGCAGTGGGGCGACGGGCTGCGCCAATGCGGCCAGCGGCGCCCATGCCAATGCCAGCGCCAACACGCAAAGCCTAGTCATCCTCGGCTTCCTTTTCGGACGCGGTGACGCCGAATATTTCGCCGACGCGCACGTGGAGCGAATCGCCAATGACGACCACCTCGCCCTTCGCCAGCGGAATGCCGTTCACGTAGAGGTCGATCATTTCGCCGGCCAGCTTGTCCAGCGGGACGATCGACCCCTGCTTGAGGTCGAGAACCTCGCGGACGAGCATGGCGGCCTGGCCGAGGTCCGCCGTTATCATCAGTCGCACGTTCTTGAGATCGTCAACCGTTAGTTTCTCAAACGGTAGGATCTTCCCCTGCACAACTTCGTTGAACTCGTGGTTGGGCGTATCGATCGCGCGCGATTGGCTCATAGGTCAAATACCGAAAATTTGAGGTGAAGGACCTCGATGACGCAGATGGCCGGATCGGGCTTTTTCTGCAGTCGCCGGAGCAGGCTGTTGGCTTCTTCGAGGGCCAGCCGCGTGATTTCTTTCTCGACCTGCGGGTCGTTCAACTCGGCCTTGGTCCGGTTGCGGTGAAGTTCGGCGAGTTTAGACACAAACCATTGTCTATTCTTGTCGATGAGCAGTTGGGTCTGGGGGTTTGCGCAAATAAATGAAACCGAATACATCAGCACGCTGTCGGGCGCGGCGGGATCATCCGATCGGACGGCCACCTGCGTCTCGTCGAAATCGCAGGCCACGGCGGTCGGGGGTATGGCGTCGCTTATCAGGTTGGGCGGCGGGTCTTCAGGCGCTGCGAACATCGGGCCGACCACGAACTTGTATGTAACCAGCCCGCCGCCGGCCGCGGCCACCAGCACAAGGGCGGCACCAATCAGACCAAACAGTTTCTTTGAAGATTTTGGGGCGCCGGCCTCCGGCGCTTTCTCTTCCGGCATACGGCCACTTTCTCCTGTCAACTTCCCTGGGCCTTACCGGCCTTGTTGATGGACTCGATACGGCCCTTGAGCTCATCCATCTTACTACTATCGGGGACGCCGCGCACAAAAATTTCTACGCGCCGGTTTTGCTGCATTCCTTCCTCGGTATTGTTGGGCGCAACGGGCTGGCTGGGGCCGCATGAGATGATCTCGAACTGTTCGAGCGAAATCCGGCCGGCCGAGTTGAGCCATCGGGCCACGGCATCGGCGCGGCCGTAGCTGAGGTCGTAGTTGTCCCTGAACCGGGCCGAACTCATGAGCGGGCGGCTGTCGGTGTGGCCGCGTACTTCGAACATGACGCCCTCGAGTTCGCCCAGCAGGTTGGCCACCGCCTGGAGCATGGGTAACGCTTCGGGTTTTAGATCCGCCTTGGCGGTGTCGAACAAGACCTGGTTGGGCATCACGATTTTCAGCCCGCCCTCCTTGTCGTACTGCACCTCGACGTCTTTGTCCTTGCCCATGACCTGCATCTCGCGCTGGAGCTGGCGGGCCATGCGTTCCATCTCGTCGGACAGCTTCTTGGGTGGCTTGGGGATCAGCGTTATCAGCCCGTTGTACTTCGGCAACACGCCAAAAGCCCCCTGCAGAGACGACATGGCCTCGTTAAATTCCTTTTGGCTGATGGTCGAGAACGACAGCAGCAGGATGAAGAACGTCAGCAGCAGCGACATCATGTCGCCGTACGTCACCACCCAGCCGGGTACGCGCGGGCCGCCGTCGCCTTTCCTTTTTGATCGTGCCATGCTACTTCTTCGTCTTGATATTGGCGCGTATGGTCGGAGAAACGAACGACTTCAGTTTCTGCTCGACGACGCGCGGGTTGTCGCCGGACTGGATGGACAGGATGCCTTCGATGATGATTTCCTTGCCAAGCAGTTCGTTGGCAGTTCTCACTTTGAGCTTGCCGGCGGCGGGCAGGCACAGCACGTTGGCGATCAGAGCGCCATAGAGGGTAGTCAGGATGGCGATGGCCATGCCGGAGCCGATCTGGGATGGGTCTTCCATGGTGGTGAGCATCTTGACCAGGCCGATCAGCGTGCCGATCATGCCGAACGCGGGGGCGTACGTGCCCATGGCCACCAGTACGGACTGCCCCAGCGCGTGCCGGTCTTCCATGAAGGCGATTTCCGTGGTGAGGATATCTTTGATGAGTTCGGGGGCGGTCCCGTCGATGGCCAACTGGATGCTTTTCTCGAGGAACTCGTCGCCCGAGTTTTTGGCATGGCTTTCGAGGGCCAGGATGCCTTCGCGCCGCGCTACCGTAGCAAACGCGACCAGTTTCTCGATGAGCGACTCGGATGAGGGGGCTTTGTGCACAAAGGCGTTCTTTACGGTTGCCATGACGCTGAGCACATCGCCCAGGGGGTAGTTAAGCAGCGTCACCGCCAGGGTGCCCCCAAGCACCAAAACGGCCGACGGCGCGTTCCAGAAAATAGAGGCGTCACCCCCCATCAGTATGGAGACAACCACAAGGCCGACGCCCGAAATAAGCCCTACTACTGTTGCGATATCCATAGGCTCGGTTTTCTACTGTCCTTCCGACTTGTGGCTGGTGACGGCCTGCGGCAGCGGATCCGCATTGTCAGCGGCATCCGCGCACCGCGGCGTCTACCCCCCGTGGCCGGTCCCGCTATCACTGGACCCAGCGTGGCGAGACATTTCCGGCCGCTGCAAGATTACCAGAAAACTCTTCACAAATCGACCACTTTTATTTGTCAGACCCACCTAAGGCGGCTAAGAAGCCGCATTCAGAATCGTTGTTCGCGGCCTTGATCCAATACTACGCGTCATGCGCAGATGTCACGAACAAAGATTCCAATGAGCCACCCGGGGCCGGCTCTAAAAATCGGCCCCAGGCGAACGCTTATACGCGGTTACCGCACCAGGTTCACTGCTTCTTGCAGCATGACGTCGGCCGCCGAAATGATCCGGGCGTTGGCCTGGAACCCGCGCTGGGTGACGATCATGTTGCTGAACTGCGAGCCAAGGTCCACATTCGAGCCCTCGAGGACGCCACCGGACACGCTACCGCGGCCGCCGGTCTGTGGCCGGCCGACCTGGGGCACGCCGGACGCGGTGGTTTCGGCGAACATGTTGTCGCCGCGGCGTGCGAGACCGCCCACATTGCTGAAGCTGGCGAGCGCTATCTGGCCGAGCACCTGGGTGAGCCCGTTCGAGAAGGTGCCGCTGATGATGCCGTTCCCGCCGATGCTGAACGACTGGAGGGTCCCGCGTGGGAACCCGTCCTGGCTGGTGACGGTGATGTCGCTGGCCTGGTCGAGGTCGGTCACATAATCGAAGTTGAGGGCGAACTCAAACGGCAAAGTCGGTTGTGCCCCGCCAGCACCGACCGACGCGACGCTGACCTGGTTTTGCGAGGGGAGGGCGGCCCGCGATGTGAACGTGCCCGTGCCGGTGTTGAGGGCCCCTTCGGCATGGAATGCGCCGTCGCTGTTGAACAGGAGCACGCCCGAATCGCCCGCCGGCACGTTGGTGACGTCGGTGCCGTCGTAGGAGGCGGACCACAGCCAGGCGTTGTACATGGTGCCGCCGTCGTCGACCTGGTCATGCTGGGTGAACGTGAGGTGGATGTCCCTGGGCGTGCCGAGGCTGTCGTACACGCGGATGGTGCGCTCGATAGTGGCGCCGGTGGTGGAAGCCGCGTCGAGGTTGCCGGCGAGCGAGGCCGATTCGGTGGCGCGCACGATGGCCGCGCTGCCCACGGGCACGCTGAGGTCGGTGAGGGGCGTGTCCAGCGGGACAACGCCGTTGGGGTCGGCCATGTATCCGCGGACGTGCATGCCGGTAGCCGGGTCAATGAGCTGGCCGAGCGAGTTGAGCGAAAACGTGCCGTCGCGCGTGTAGAAATTCTCGCCGCCCAAACCCACGACGAAAAAACCGCTGCCCTGGATGGCGAGGTCGGACGACACGCCCGTCGAGAAAAGGGGGCCCTGGCCGAAGTCGGTGTCGATACTGCCGATCCCGACGCCGAGGCCAACCTGTAACGGGTTGGTGCCGCCGAAATTGCCCACGGGCCCGCTGCCGCCCTGGAGCGTCTGTGAAAACAGGTCTTGAAACTGGACGCGGGCGCTGCGGTAGCCGGTCGTATTGACGTTGGCGATGTTATTGGCGACCACGTCCATCCGGCGTTGGTGGGCCAGAAGGCCGGTCACACCCGTATACATTGCCGATCCCATGTGGATTCCTCCTTATGCTTTTTGGCTCGTTGCGCGGGCAACGGAGCAATTACTATTCGACTTTCGTAAGGTTGGCCAAGGGCACCAGTTCGCCGGCCACCTGCAGATACACTACTCCCTGACCGTAAATGGCCCGTTCGACTGCGCCTTCCCTCAGGATGCCGTTGGCGTCCAGCCCCGACACAGTGCGCCCGACGAGGTTGCCCGCCGTGATGAAGCTGAGCTGGCCAAAGTCGGCGCTCATTTGCTCGAAGCCGTCGTTGAGTTCGGTCATCTGTTCGAGCGCGCTGAACTGGGCGAGTTGCGCGATCATCTCGGTGTTGTCCACGGGTTCGAGCGGGTCCTGGTTCTGCATCTGCAACACCAACAACTGGAGAAACGCGTCGCGGCCCAGTTCGTTGTTCACCACGCGCTCTCCATACTGGTTCTCGCTAATGTAGGCGTCGGCTTTTTGCGCAACGCCGCTGGCCTTGGCAACGGCCCTGGCTTTGGCTATAACGTTGGACGCCACCTGGCGCGCGGCTTCCACACGCTGCTGCCGCAGCAGATTTTGAAAGCCCGTTGCGTTCGATCGCACGGCCACTAACGCATTCATAACATCCTCCTTGTCTTAAACAAACACGTCGATCAGGCCCTGATGGCCCGCGGAACGCCCATCGGACTGGTGTCCGGCAGGCGCATTGTGGTCTGGGTCCGGCTGAAGGCCGAGGCGGGTCGTTCCTCCATCTTGGCGGCCGTCGGCGAATTGATTTTGCGACGCATGACCCGCCGTCGAGCCTGATGACACCGTCACGCTCGTCGCTTCCACGCCCGACCGGGCCAGCGTTTCGCGCAGGCTGGTCAACTGGCTTTCGAGTGCCTCGCGCACGACCGGGTTGGCCGACATCAGCCGCACGTGCAGGATCTCGCGGATACTGCTGACCTCGAGGTGGAGTTCGCCCAGGCTTGGCGGAATCAGCCGGACCGTCAGCGTCTTCTGGCCGTCGTGCACCATCAGGCGCACCGACCGCACCACGTACTGGGCGACATTGTCGAGCGTGGGCGCCGCGGGTGCGGCAGGGGTCTGCACCGAACCGGCATGTTCGGCTGGTGCGGTGGGCGCATGGCCCGGCCCAACCGGGGGCACAGCGGCCGGCGCATCCGCCGCGGTGGGTGAGGCTGACGGGGCGGCGTCGCGAATGCTCGCGGCAATCACTGCCTGAATCGCGCCCAGCCCGGGTGCGGCTGTTTCTTGTGCGGGAGTCGACGCAAGGGCTAGTGACGCAGGAGGTTGTTGCGAAGCCGGTGCGTCGGGCGGCGTGGCAGAGGGCGCGGGCGACTGTACGTTGATTTGGGTGGCCAGTGACGGCTTGGCGTCGATGTGCAGCGCGGCAGTCAGCCCGGGCGTTGATTGAGCTGCTGGAGCGGGGCTTTGTGTGGCGTCGCCCGGCAGAGCAGGCTCGGGGGCGGTTACCAGCAACGACGTTACCGATAATTCGGCCGCGGGCGCATCAGCGGAAATAGGCGCCGTAACGGGCGTGGCCGAGGGGTTTGCGGGCGCCGCAGATCGAGCCGTCTGCGACTGCGCCGCTTGTTCCAGCGCCGTCTCCATGGCAATGGCATCCGCGCCGAGATCCGCCATAAGCGGCACCGGCGCGGCGGAAGCGTCGACTCCGGGGGTCTGTGCTGTGCCTTCGGCGGCTGCGGCGTTCGCAGTCGCATTGGCGGCAGCCGCAGCGGCAGCCGCAGCGGCCTGATTCGCAGCTTCGCTCCCAATACGCGCGGTTGGAGCCGTGGCCCCGGCGGTCGCGGCGTCTTCGGCAGGCTCGCGATCCGCATCATCGTCGATTTCCGGCGGCGCATCCGGTTTGGCGGGGGGTTGATCCGCTTCCGCAGCCGGGGTTCTGTCCGCCTCGTCTACCGGCTCGGATTCGCGTGGCCCGTCTTTGACCGATGCGGGCTTCTCCGGCCGTGACACTGCCGTAGACTGCGCCAGCATCAGCGCGAAATCGTCCGTGGGCGTCTTGAGTGCATAACCACGGGCGGCCGGCGGGGCGGTAGCCGCGCCACAGCTTTCAGATAAAAAAAACAGGTTCATGAGCAGGTTCTCTCCTTTGGCTGGACGTGAACTGAGGATTGCGACTTGCAGGCCGCCTGCACGGACGAACACGGACGGACACAGCGCAGCGGCGCCGCAACTGAAAGGCACCCAAAGGTGTCATTCCGAGGAGCGCTGGCACATGGCTTGTACTCTTAATGCAAGAGCCTGAGTCCAGCGCGACGTGGGAATCCCCCCGGTATTGTTGCGGGCTTGCACTCAATAAAGACTGATCAAGAAGCAACTGGTTACAAGCGGGGCATCCTTACCCCCGCCCAGATCGTGGCACGGAGTGAAAGGAGATAGGCAGTGGCTGGGCGGGCTCCTAAGAAAACGTTTTGGCGAGACCTCTTGGGACGCCACTGGTTCCGAGCGAGGGGATCCTCACGCCCTGCCATAAAGGGCCATGAACAAAAGCCTTAGCCAGTGGCTGGCAGGACTCAGGATGACAGGCTTTGGGGCGGGCTTTGGATGACATGTTTTGA
>DATKVG010000130.1:0-3458 GCA_035530195.1 Bathyarchaeia archaeon
CTACATGATCATCTTCATGGCCGGACTGAGCGATATCCCCGCGATGTACTACGATGCCGCCAAGATCGATGGCGCGGGCCCCATCGGCCGGTTTTGGCACATCACCGTACCGTTGTTGCGCAACACCTTCGTATTTGTCACGGCGATGCTCATCATTGGCTCGTATCAGGTTTTCACGCAGGTCTACATCATGACTAACGGCGGCCCGCAGAACGCCACGGAAGTGGTCCAGGCCCAAGTGTTCCGCAATGCGTTCCAGTATGTCGGCAAGACCGGCTATGCCGCCGCGATGGCGTGGGTATTGTTCGCCATTATCGCTGTGTTTATCGCGGTTCAGATGAAATTCATGCGTTCGAGGAAACTCTATGACTGACCGCGCGAGAGGCCGTCGGCGAGCCGTAGCGCGGACGTGTGCGCGAATCCTGATGCTGGCGGTTGTCACCGCCGGCGCCGTGACGATGGTGGCGCCGTATGTCTGGTTGGTGGTTAATTCGCTCAAGACGGTTCAGGATTTCAGCCAGCATCCCTATTCGATGGTGCCCCACCCGATCACGCACACGGCCTACGTGCGCGCCTTCACGCTCGGGCGCGTCGGCATTTACCTCTACAACAGCCTGTTCTACGCCGTGGTGGCGACGGCCGTCCAGTTGTTCCTCGATTCGCTGGCCGCCTTTGCATTTGCCCGGATGGCGTTCCGGGGCCGGAACGTCCTGTTCATGCTACTCCTGGCTACGATGATGTTGCCTTCCGCGGTGACCTTGATACCGACCTATCTGATTGTCGTCAAACTCGGGATCGCCGACACGCGCCTGGGCGTCATGCTTCCTGGGTTCGCCGGCGCATTCGGGATCTTCCTGTTACGGCAGTTTTTCCTGAACATCCCGAGGGACCTCGAGGACGCCGCACGGATCGACGGCTGCTCGACCTTCGGCGTCTACGCCCGCATCATCCTACCCCTGGCGCGGCCCGCGCTCATCACGCTCGGCCTGTTTATTTTCATCGGGGCCTGGTCGAACTTCATCTGGCCGCTCGTCGTGCTGACCGACTGGGACCTCTATCCAATCACCGTCGGCATCGCCAGCTTCCGTCACGAAGCGGGGATCTACTGGAACAGTGTGTTTGCGGGCTCGGTCATCGCGAGTTTTCCTCTGATCGGCCTGACCCTCCTCGCCCAGCGGTACATCATCGGCGGGATCACCCTCTCGGGGATGAAAGGGTAGGTGTCACAAGAAGCGCGGTAACGGCGTCTTTATTGCGTGGTGCGCGTTCCGGCCGGGCATGGGCGCCGATGGGTGCGCCGGGAAATCGTGGGTAACGTAGGAAAAAACATTGAAAAGGAGCTAGGAAACGCATGAAGAAGACCGTCTTTACATTGGGAATCATTGTCGTAATGGTATGTGCCGGAGCCCAGGCGCAAACGTGTCCGAAGGCCGCGGCGGATGACGCGGCGCTCGAGCAGTTGCTGCTCTTGCAGTTCGCCAAAGCGTGCGGCCTCGACGATTACGAGCTCGTCGAGATGCTCACCGGCCACGCCGAGTTCCGGGCCACCATGCAGGCGCTGACCGAGCGGCGTATCAGCGCGGCGGTGGACCTCCAGAAGGCCATCGACGACGGGGCCAATAGCTCGGCCATCGCCTCGAAAATGAATGCGTTGATGGCGTTGGACAAGCAGATCCTCAGCGCCAAGCAGGGCGCGGTGAGCGAGGCGGGGAGCGTCCTGAGCGCGAGCGATCAGGCCGCGCTCTATTTGCTGGTCTCGGAACTGGAGCAGCGCAAACAACAATTGCGGGCAGCCCTTGGCGCGTCCGGCGCCCCGCGTACCATGCTCGCGACGGCGCCGCCCGCCGTAGCGGCCGTTGCCGCGCCGGTAGTCAGCCCGAAAGAAGCGATTCTAGCGAGTATCAAGACGTTTGCCGAAAAGCTCGCCGCGAAGGACATTGACGCGGTTGTCAACCAGTTCTCAGACAGCTTCAGTCATTACGAGCTCGGCGATAAAGAGGGTATGCGGGCGTTCCTCAAGGATGCCGCGGATATGGGGTATCTCGATGACATCGAGATCGACCTCGACGACGCCGAAGTTGAAATCGACGGCGACAAGGGCACGGTATATCCGATCGACGTGTTTGGCGCGTTTGGCTCGGCCACGCTCGAGTTGAAGGGCCAACAAGAGAAGGGCGCGTGGGTGCTCACCGGCCTGGACATTTCCGGTATCTAATCCCTACCGGGCGCAAGCCCGGAACACGGCAACCGGCCGGCCCCACGTGGCCGGTTGCCGATCCCCAATCCCTTTCTCACAAGCTTATCCCTACGCGCTACTACGCCGCTCAATTTCCGCGAAGGGGATGTGTGAAGTGGAAATAGCGCGCCGCCACTCCCTGCGTCTTTCCCGCGCAAGCGGGAATCCAGGGCGTGCACAGTCCTACGCGTCGGGCGGTGAAGTGGATTCCCGCTTGCGCGGGAAAGACGCAGCGGGGAGATGCATGCGACTGGCCCGCGGGCGTCGTCTGCTTGACAAGGAGGCGGTGCGATGAATCGGTGCCCTACTCCTTCTCCTTGAGCTATTCGCTCAACGCTTCGGCAAGCCGCTCGAGGCTCAGGCCCGGAGTGGGTTTCTTGTTTGCGCGCGCGTTACAGCACCGCGGTGACGGTGTTGGAGGGGACGCTTTCGCCCGAGTTGTTCACGGCGACGACGCGGTACTCGAGATGCGGACCTCGGGGCTGTTTTTCGAGCGTGATCTCCGGGTGCAGCGCGCTACCGGCTTCGTCCCAGTCTCCATGGTTATCGAGGCGGCGTTCGATACGGTAGACGGTAGCGTGGCCCCCGTCTTCCGGCACATGCCAACGCAGCAGTAACCATCCGTCGCCCTCGCGGACAATCGTCAACAGGCCCGGCTGGCCCGGCGCTATCCGTTGCCGCGCATGCGGCGCGCTCCATCCCAGACAACCCAATTTCTCATCGTTCATGTGCGTCAAGCTCTCCGCGTAACGCAACACCTGTTTCATATCCACGCGCAACGCATCGAGCGACTCGTCTTTGGTCAGAGTTGCCATACGCGCCGCCACACGCGCCGTCACCGCCGCCGACTGCGCCATGCTAAAGGCATCACGCCGCGCACGCAACGCAGCCGGATCCACCGGCGGCGAAGGAAACAACCCCGGATGCGCCTCAAGACCCGCAGCAATACGTTCCGCCAACGCAACAATCTCCGCTTCCGACAACGGAAAAGCACCCATCATCAACCCTCCCTAATGTTTGCCCTTTTTTCGACAGGATTCACAAGATTGACAGGAAGCAGATACCCAATCCTGTTCATCATGTAAATCCTGTCGAAAGGATGACAACCGGCCCATATCCAAAGCCCTTCCGCACAGTTGCGCAACCAAATACCCATTGTCAGGATCAAGAGACACCTACGAGGCGTCATACATCACGCCCAAATTATACCATAAAAGACCCA
>DATKVG010000131.1:0-9937 GCA_035530195.1 Bathyarchaeia archaeon
CCCGGCCTTTGGTCAATACGGTCCACGAATTCTGGCAGACCGGGCACGCCGTCTCCGTATCCAACTGCCCAAACGCCGCAAAATCACACTCCGGGTACCGGTCGCACCCGATAAACCGACGACGGTTCGCCAGCCGGATCACCAGGTTGCCTTCACACCCCGGCTTCACGCATTTCAGCCCCAGTTCCATGGGTTTGGTAAACTTGCACTTCGGGTATTTCTCGCACCCGTAAAACTCGCTCCCCGTCCGGCTCTTGCGGATCAACAGGTGGGCCCCGCAACTCGGGCATAACTGGTCCGTCTTGACCGGGGGCTCTTTCGGCGCCTGCGCCGTTTTATTCCCGTTCTGGTCGATGTTATACGTGTTCTTGCACTTCGGATAGGTCGAACACGCCATGAACTTCCCAAACCGGCCTTCGCGAATCACCATTTGGCCACCGCACTGATCGCACGTCACATCCGTCGGCTCGGTCGCGGCCTGACGGCTGATCCGGCGCGTCGTCTTGCACTCCGGGTACCGCTGGCACGCGATGAACATCCCGTACCGGCCTTCCCGCACCTCGAGCAGCGCCCCGCATTCCGGACACCCGTCTTCCCCGCCCAACACATCGTGCACGATCCGTTTCTGCGCCGCCTCGAGGTCGTCCACAAAACTCTTGTAGAACGCCCGAAGCAGGTCATGCCACTCCCGGTTGCCTTCCTCGACGTGGTCCAGGTCTTCCTCGAGCCGTGCGGTGAAACTGATATCCAGGATGTCCGGGAAATTGCTCACCAGCAACAGGTTCACGTCCTCGCCGATCTGCGTCGGTTTCAGACGGTTTTTCTCCCGCTCGACGTAACCCCTGTCCAAAATCGTGTTTATAGTTGGCGCGTACGTGCTGGGACGCCCGATCCCGTTCTCCTCGAGCGCCTTGATCAGCATCGCTTCCGTATAGCGCGGCGGCGCCTTCGTAAAATGCTGTTCCGGCTTAAGCCCCTCGTTCCTCACCGTCTCCCCCTTCGTCACCGGCGGCAGCGGCGTCGCCTCTCCGTTACCGTTCTCCTCTTCGCTCGTTTCTTCGTAAAGCTTCGTGAAACCCGGGAACTTCACTATCGATCCCGTCGCCCGGAACGTGTAACGGCCCGCCAAAACGTCCACCGTCATCTGATCGAGAATGGCCGCGGCCATCTGGCTCGCCACAAACCGTTTCCAGATTAGCGTATACAGCTTGAACTGGTCATCATCCAGGTACTGCCGGATCGACTCCGGCGTCCGCGGCGCCAGCGTTGGCCGGATCCCTTCGTGGGCGTCCTGCGCCCCCTTCTTCCCGAGGTACACGTTCGGCTTTTCGGGCAACATCGGCCCCTCGAACGTGTCCGCTATGTACTTCCGGACTTCGTCAATCGCCTCCGGGTCGATCCGGGTCGAGTCCGTGCGCATATACGTGATTAAGCCCGTGCTCCCTTCCGGCCCGAGCGTGACCCCCTCGTACAGCGCCTGCGCTATACGCATCGTCTTGCGCGGGTTGAAGTTAAGCTTCCGCGACGCCTCCTGCTGCAGCGTGCTTGTGATGAACGGCGGGTAGGGGTTCCGCCGCGCCTCTTTTCGCTCAACCCCCGCCACCCGGTACGTCACGCCTTCCAAATCCGCCAGGACCCGGTCTACCGTTTCCTGGTTGGGCAACAGCGCCTTATCGTCGCCTATCCGGAACAACCGGGCCGTAAACCGCTCCTCGCGATCCGTCAACAGCGACGCATCCAGCGTCCAATACTCTTCCGGCTTGAAATCCCGGATCTCTTTTTCCCGATCACACACCATCCGCACCGCCACCGACTGCACCCGCCCCGCGCTAAGCCCTTTACGCATCGTGAATTGCAGCAACGGGCTCAGCTTGTAACCTACAAGACGGTCCAAAACACGACGCGCCTGCTGCGCGTTCACCAGGTTCTCGTCAATGGGTCGCGGGTGTTTCGTGGCCTCCTGGATGTTCCGCTTCGTTATCGCGTTAAACACGATCCGGTTGATCGGCTTCCCGGCCGTCTTCAGCAACTCCGCGATATGCCAACCGATCGCCTCGCCTTCCCGGTCGGGGTCGGACGCCAGCAGGATCTGCTCGACTTTCGCCGCCGCCGCCTTGATTTCTTGAACCGCTTTCGCGGATTCCTTCAACCGCACGTATTTGGGCGCAAAATCATGGTCCACATCGACCCCAAGCTCGTTCTTGGGCAGGTCGCGGACGTGCCCCATGCTCGCCCTGACGATATAGTTCGGCCCGAGGATCTTGTTGATAGTTCTCGCCTTCGCCGGCGATTCCACAACTACCAGGTATTTGGCCATGCTTTCCAGACTCCTATACAACACAATGACGCCGCACTCCTGCCGGAGCGGGCGTCCTGCTCAGTATTATGCGCGCGCACGCCGCGACGACTTTTGCCACGGGCTGCTAGTGCAATGTCTCGCCTTTGCCCTCAAAAACGTTATAAAACGTTTGCTGAAACTCCACGTCGCGGTTGCTGCAAACCATCCACGACAACAGATAATCCAACTCCTCCAACCCCACCTCTCCTTCATAATGATTCAAATGATCGAGGATCATTTCCCGCTCATACGGCGCCAGCAACCCGTACACCTCAAGCCGCGCCAGCGCGCTACGGGCCTCCGGGCTCAGCTTGCACTCCTCGTACACCGTCAGCATCCGCGCCGACGGCTGATTCCCCTCAAAACTCGGCGCCGCCGCCGCAACCCGCGGCCGAACCAGCTTCAGCGCCGCGTCTATCTCCGTCTTGTTGTAACCCTTGCTGGCCAGCCACGAACGGATGCCTTTTTCCGACGGCAGAGCTTCTGGACACTCCTGAATCCGCCGAATGATCACGTCCACGAGATCGACGAGCGAATGCTTCATTATACACTCCCGCTACGGGGAAAAATCCCTGACCAACCCCCGCAGTATTCCATATATTGTAAGTGACGAGGGGAACTGTGTCAACTTATCCAAAAATTCCCCCATTTTTTAGCCAAAAACCACTGCAAAACCCGCCCTAATCGGCCCAATGGTCCCAATCGTCCCAATCGTTCCAGAATTCAGCATTCATCATTTTGCTACTTCCACCACCATCGTCGCCACCAGGTCCACCGGCTGCCCGGCCGGGTCTTTCACCTTCACCGGCTGGCCGTTGGCATCAAAAGCGACAATGTTCAGCGGAATCTGACCTGCCGGAAGTTGCGGATCCAGCATGATTTCCGCCGACCACTGCCCGTCTCCCGCCACGGGATCCCCGTTCTCCCCGTTGTCATGCAACTCGAACTGGGTATTCATCCCCCCGATCATGGCCGACACCGTATCCACAATCCCCACCCCGTTCAGAACCAGGATCGACATCCACAGCTTTTCACCCACCCGCGCTACCGCCGGTTCCATCGTGAATCCCGCCAAGCTCGGTCCCGCCGGTTGGGGAGGCGCGGGCGGTTCAGCCGCAGTTGGTTGGCCCGCCTCCTCCTTCTCCTCGGGCGTGGCGACGCTGTGCATCTCGAGTTTCAGCGCCTCGTCATCGGTTCCTGCCGCACCCACGCCCATCTCCCGCAGATGCTCAAGGATGGGCAATAGCTCATCGATCGGACCCGTCAGCGTCACGGAGACCGTTACCTCCGCCAACGCGCCCATAGCCGCCATGACGACAACAGCCACGCACACCGCTGAAAAAGTCGTGAAAGCCTTCATATGCCCCATCCTTTCCTGGTTAAACCACCCGGCTCTACAATCCACCCTGCCCCTAGCATGACGTTTTTCTAACCAATCGTCAAGAAGCCGTTGGGACGCCCTCCGGCAGTTGTGGGGGGTGTCCCACTTTTTATCACTTCTTATCAGTGCAAATTGCGAGACTATTCGTATGTTCTACGAACTTCGCAATTAGTAGAATTAAAAGAACTAGGGGACACCCCCCACAACTGCCGGGGGGCGTCCCAACTTGTGCGTTCTTTAGCCCGCGCCAACGCGTTCTCTGGCCATACCGCGCCTGAAAAGAGTACAATAGTGGTAAATGCCCGTTCTTTTTTGGCGGACTTGGCTAGGAGATCCCATGAGCACGCAGTACAAGCAGACGGTCCCGATCCGGGAGGAAGAAATCAGCCAGATTCTGGCGGCGGCGCCGATCCGTGACGCGGTGCGCGTGCGCGAGGTGCTTGCTAAATCGCGCGAGATGAAGGGCCTCGACATGCAGGACGTAGCCGCCCTCATGCCGGTGAGCGACCCCGACTTGCTGGGCGAGTTGTTTACGACCGCGCGCGAGGTGAAAGAGCAGATCTATGGGCGCCGGCTGGTTGTGTTTGCGCCTCTTTACATATCCAACCTCTGTTCGAACGAGTGTTTGTACTGCGCGTTTCGCGCTCGTAACAAAGAGGTTAAACGCCGCGCCCTGACCCAGGAAGAGATTGCCCGCGAAGTCAAGATGCTGGTCGAGCAGGGGCACAAGCGGGTCCTGTTGGTGGCGGGCGAGTCGTATCCACAAGAAGGATTCGCGTACGTGTTGCGCTCCGTCGACACCATCTACGCGACACGCAGCGGGAACGGCGAGGTCAGGCGGGTGAACGTCAACATCGCCCCGCTCACGCTGGACGAGTTCCGCGAATTAAAACAGGCCAAGATCGGTACCTACCAGCTCTTCCAGGAGACTTACCACCACGACACGTACGCGCACGTCCATCTCGGCGGCAAAAAACGCGATTACAACTGGCGCATCACCGCGATGGACCGGGCCATGGAAGCCGGCATCGACGACGTGGGGATCGGCGTGCTATTCGGCCTGTTCGACTACCGCTTCGAAATTCTCGCGCTCATGCAGCACATCCGGCATCTCGAGAAAAAGTTCGGGGTCGGCCCGCATACAATAAGCGTGCCCCGGCTCGAACCCGCGTCCGGGTCCGACATAGCCAGCCAGCCGCCGGCCGCTGTCAGCGACCTCGATTTCAGAAAGATCGTCGCTATTTTGCGGCTCGCCGTGCCATACACCGGCATCATCATGTCCACCCGCGAAACGCCCAACCTCCGCAGGGAGACGTTTGCGCTGGGCGTTTCCCAGATCAGCGCCGGCAGCCGGACCAACCCCGGCGGCTATTGCGAAGACGAGGAATTCGAGGCCAGCCAGTTCAGCCTCGGCGACCACCGCCCGCTCGACGAGGTGATCCGCGACGTCGCATCGCTCGGGTACATCCCCAGTTTCTGTACGGCCTGCTACAGGCTCGGGCGGACCGGCATGGATTTCATGGATCTCGCCAAGCCCGGCGATATCAAGAGTCACTGCGACCCCAACGCGCTCTCCACGTTCCAGGAGTACCTCCTCGACTACGCCTCCGCCGAGACACGGCAGGTCGGCGAGAAGCTCATCGCGACGTCGCTGGACCGGATGAACCAAAAAGACCGGGCGCGATCCGAAGGGATGTTGGCCAAGGTGCGGGAAGGTACCCGCGACGTGTTTTGCTAACCAAAACGACCAACCAGGAAGGAGGCTGATTTGAACAAGCATATCATTCTCGGGGTCCACATCACCGACCGGTTCAAGCACGTGCCCGAAGCCCAGCGTTTGTTCACGGAATACGGCTGCAACATCAAAACGCGGCTCGGCCTGCACGAGGTCGAAAACTATTGCAGCCCCAACGGCATAATCCTGCTTGAAATGCACGGCGACGAGGCGCGCTGTCTCGAGCTGGCGGAGAAACTGGCCGCGCTTGATGGGCTCGAAGTGCAGAAAATGGTGTTCACGCACGATTGATCGGGTGTTCTCATCCGACCGATCCGTCCGATCGGTCCGATTCTTCGTTCAGAGGCTTCTGGAGGAAAAGCAAGCACGTCCATGGCGATGCAACCCGCGCCAAAAAGTTTCCGGCTCCACATCGGCATTTTCGGCCGGCGCAACGTCGGGAAATCGAGCCTGCTGAACGCAATCACGCGCCAGCAGGTCTCGATCGTATCCGACCAGGCCGGCACCACGACCGATCCCGTCGAAAAACCCATGGAACTCCTGCCGCTGGGGCCGGTCCTCTTCATCGACACGGCCGGTATCGACGACGCGGGCGCGCTCGGCGATCTGCGCGTGCAACGTACCCGCCAGGTGTTCGAACGTACCGACCTCGGCGTGCTGGTGGCCGAGGCCGGCCAGTGGGGCGATTTCGAGGAGATGGTGCTCGCGGAACTGTCCGCGCGCGAGATCCCGGGCGTGGTGGTGTTCAACAAGTCCGACCTCGCGGATCTGCCCGCGGCCGTGACGGCGCGCCTCGCCGACCTCAAAACGCCCTGGGTAAAAACCGCCGCCCTGACCGGCTCGGGCATCCTCGATTTTCGCCAGGCCCTGCTCGACCGCGCGCCCGAAGGGTTCGTGAACAACCCGGCGTTGCTGGGCGACCTCGTGGGCCCGGGCGAGATGGCCGTGCTGGTCGTGCCCATCGACAAGGAAGCCCCCAAAGGCCGCCTCATCATGCCGCAGGTCCAATCGATCCGCGACCTGCTGGATTCCAACGCCTACTGCGCCGTCGTCAAGGATCGCGAGTTGCGCGCCTGCCTCGAAAATCTCAAGCGGCCGCCCAAACTCGTCGTCACCGACAGCCAGGCCTTCCTCAAAGTCGCGGCGGACACGCCGCGCAACATCCCCATGACAAGTTTCAGCATCCTGTTTTCACGGTTCCGCGGCGATCTGCCGGCGCAGGTCGAAGGCACGCTCGGCATCGAGCGGCTGAAGGCCGGCGACCGGATCCTTGTGGCCGAGCATTGCAGCCACCACCCGATCGGCGAAGACATCGGCCGGGTAAAACTCCCGCGGTGGCTGACGCAATACGTCGGCGGCCGCCTCGAGTTCGACCACGTCCAGGGGCACGATTTCCCCGACGACCTGTCGCCCTACAAGCTCGTGATCCACTGCGGCGCATGCACGGCCAACCGGCGCGCCATGCTCTCCCGCATCATGCGGTGCCGCCAGGCCGGCGTGCCCATCACAAACTACGGGCTCGCCATCGCGTACAGCCTCGGCATCTTCGAGCGGGCGCTCGAACCGTTCCCCGCGGCGCTCGAAATCTACCGAAAGAGCCGGGAGGCGCCGTCACGGAGGACGCATCATGATTGATGTGCGCGGCAGGGAGGACATTCTGCGGTGGTTGCGCGAAGAGCATAACGCGCGGCTCGACGAATTGTGGGCCGCGGCCGACCGCGTTCGTCGCGAAAACGTGGGCGACGAGGTACACCTCCGCGGCTTGATCGAGATCGGCAACTACTGCTGCCGCCAGTGCGGCTACTGCGGGATCCGTGCCGGTAACGACGGCGTCGAGCGGTACAGGATGACGCCCGAGGAAATCCTCGAGTGCGCACGCCAAGCGGTTCAATACAAGTACGGGACCGTAGTCATGCAGGCGGGCGAGGACTATGGAATCGAAACCGAATGGCTGGCCGGCATTGTCCGCCGGATCAAGCGCGAAACACCCCTGGCCGTGACGCTGAGCCTCGGCGAACGCCCCGACAAGGATCTCGAAATCTGGAAACAAGCCGGGGCGGATCGGTACCTGCTGCGGTTCGAGACGTCCGACCAGGAACTCTACGAATTGATCCACCCAAAATTCGCGGGCGGGTTTAAAAACCGGCTGGCCGTGCTCGACGTGTTGTGCAAGCTGGGTTATGAAGTGGGCAGCGGCGTCATGGTGGGGATACCGGGCCAGACGTACGACTCGCTCGCAGCCGATATCGAAACGTTCCGGGCGCTCGACCTCGACATGATCGGCGTGGGGCCGTACATCTCGCATCCGGCAACGCCGCTCGGATCCGGCGAGTGGATAAGAAGCGTGCCGCACGCCGACCAAGTGCCAAACACCGAGTTGATGACCTACAAAACCGTCGCCCTGGCCCGGCTGGTATGCCCCCAGGCCAACATACCCAGCACCACCGCGCTCGCCACAATCAACGAGACCAACGGCCGCGAACTGGGTTTGACGCGCGGCGCAAACGTCGTTATGCCAAACCTCACCCCCGTGAAATACCGAGCCCTGTACGAAATCTATCCCGCAAAAGCCTGCATCGACGAAACGTCAGGCCAGTGCCGCGCCTGCCTATACGCGCGCATCCAATCGATTGGCCGAACCGTCGGAAAAGGGCAGGGGGGCAGAAGACGCTAACAAACGTCGTCCGCCCCCCCTTGCGTTCTTTTGAATCTTTGTTCGCGATATCTGCGCACGATACGTAGATGTTACCTTAAGGTGGCGAACAAAGATTCTGATTCCGGCTTACCAGCCGGCGGCTTCTTAGCCGCCTCAATACGTCAGCCCCCGAAGATGCCGAAGATCAAGCTGAGCAGTGTGACAACCAGATTCACCGGCAGCAACACAAGAGACAGAAGCAACTCTAAAATCATTAGTCTTCTCCTTTCGTTATGGCTTTCGGATACGGCCCGGGAATGCGGGCGCGTCATCCTTCCGATCCATCATCTTGGAAGTCCAGTCCCCCAAGATCCTTATCTGTTGCCTAGTTTAACCAATTTGTGCCCGAAGGTCAAAAGGATTCTTTCGCGTGATTCTTACGTGATTTGGCAACGGAATAAGACCCGCGTTCTTGGGCTTTCCTACTAAGCCGGCTGGGAAGCCGGCGGCTAAGAAGCCGGCGGCTAAGAAGCCGCGAACAAAGATTCTGAAGAACCGTGGAGTAACCATCATGCCCAGGGACAGCCGGCACCAGCCGGAAGATATCGGCCGCCAGGGAATAACCGACCGGTACCAGGGCCGCCATGGCGGGGTGGAATACGAAGAAGAGGAACAAGAAGAGACCATGCCGATGTGCGTGTGCCCGAAATGCGGGTATAAACGCCCTGCCGATGAGGATACGCCCTGCACCCAGCAATCCTGCCCCAAATGCGGGTCCGGCTTGAACGAACTTACCGCGGAAACCTGATACAAAGCGAAAAACGGGGACTGCCACCGACCGAGTCTTCGAGGTCGACGTCTTTGGCAGTTTGAAAGAGGTGGCTGTACCCGCTTTTCGCGCCCGCTTCTCGCCACCCAACTGGAAAGCCTCCGCCGGGCCGGGGTAGACTGTCCCCCAGGAGGAACCCGGCATGGCCACCACTCGAAAAGAGCAGCTTAAAGCGCTTCAGGGGAGTTTAAAGGCTGTCACGACGTTCGGGGGGCGGGGAAGGCCAAAGATAGGCCAGGAAGAGTTTATGGCGGTGGCGGCGCGGTTCGGTTTGAGCCGGAAAACGCTCGCCAAAATCCGACAAGCCGTGGCCGAAGAAGACTGGGGCGAGGGGCCGTTCCTCGGTAATTACTATTCCGGCCTGAAAAGAACAAAGGTCGAGGAATACGAACAGACCGCCCGCAGGATTTTCGGCGTGAAATATGCGCTTGGGGTAAGTTCCGGCACGGGCGCGTTGCATTGCGCGTTTGTCGCCGCGGGCGTCGGGCCGGGTAGCGAAGTCATTTGCCCCGCGATAGGTTTTGTGGCGACACCCGCCACCGTGGTGCTGGCCAAAGGCGTGCCAGTGTTCTGCGACGTGGACGAGTCGCTCTGCATGGACCCGGCCAAAATCGAGGCGCTGATCACCCCGCGAACCGTCGCCATTGCGCCTACCCACGTCACGGGCGGGGTGTGCGAGATGCAGCCCATCATGAAAATCGCCCGCAAGCATGGACTGAAAGTCGTCGAGGATGCCGCACAATCCTGCGGCGCAACCTACCGCGGAAAACGCGCCGGCGCTATCGGCGACATCGGCTGTTTCAGCATCGCCGCCTACAAAATCGTCGGCGCAGGCGAAGGCGGGCTGCTCCTGACCAACAACAAGCGCATGTGGGAACGCGCAAACCAGCTCGCCGAAGGCGGCGGCCTCTGGCGGCCCGAACGGTTCGCCCCGCCCCGCTACGACGGCGAGCTGTTCTGCGGTACCAACTACCGAATGACCGAACTCGAAGCCGCTATGGACAACGTCCAGTTGCGCC